>NZ_PTRG01000009.1:0-263565 GCF_002965765.1 Escherichia sp. MOD1-EC6819
GTTTATCAGTGCCAAATGTTTTATTCAGTGCGGAATGAACAGTCCATGAGTCTGGTTTATTTGAGTTCCTCAGATAATTTGTCCTCTGTCCTTCAATCAATAAGCCATCGCGCTCAAATCGCGGTTCATCAACTTCAGCAAGCTTGAGTTGGCCGGACTTATTAATATACGTTGCTGTTGAAGCACGTTTAAACTTAACAATCTTGTCGCCTGGCATTGTTATTTCATCGTCACCAATAACAATCTTTTTATATGATGGCGAAAACCCCGTAATCATATCCAGTGTATCGTTAAACGGTATCCATACATCAGGCAGCGGCGGCACTATATTCGCATAGGGCTCTGCAGTCACTTCCGCTGCGGCTTCTGCGCGGTCTGCCGCCTTTTCTGCTCGTGTCGCTGCCGACAGAGCCTCATCCTTTTTCTGCCCGGCCTTTGTTGCGTCTGCTGCGGCCTCCCGCGCTTTTGTGGTGGCGATTCCGGCATTTTCAGCGGCTGACTCTGCATTACGGCGGGAAGCCTCTTCACTGTCTGCGGAGGCTTCCTCTGACGCACGGGCATTTGTCTCTGAATGTTCTGCCGCTGTTGCTGCATTTTGTGCGGCTGTTTTTGAAGAAGCTGCCGCTTTCGCGCTGTTACCTGCATTCGTCTCTGATGTTTTCGCCGCGTTCCTGGACGATGCCGCTGCTGTTTCTGATTTCTTTGCTGCCGCTGCGCTCTGAGAGGCGGCTTCAGCGTTGCGTGCCGCCTCTTCCACCATCTTTTCAAAACGATACAGTGCCTCCGGACGAACATCATCTTCTGTTGCAGCGCCCAGAAAATCATTCAATGTCCCCGGCTTAGAATCCTCATACACGGTGATGGTCCCGGCATGTGAAGGCGGAAAACCTTCAACCAGCAGGGCGACGCTGTACTGGCCATACTCAACATCCATGCTGTAACGTCCGGCTTCATCCGGATTTTCTGAGGCCACCGTGTTCACCACAACTGTGGTGCTGTTACGTTTTGCTTTGAGCTGAATGGTGCAGTTCTGTATCGGTTTTCCTGCACCGTCTTTCAGCACACCTGAAATCTGTACTGCCATATTCACTCCACAAATAAAAAAGGCACCATTTCTGGTGCCCGAATTTGGGTTTTAAAATTCAACTGATACTGATGCCGGCTGTTGATTTCTTCATCACGACAACAAGAAGGTCGCTGATACTGGTCGTTGGCGTCCAGTTATTTGCACCATATGAAGAAACATTGAAAGTCAGGGTGACATGGCCGTGTCCGGCAGGCATATCAATGACTGATGAAAATACCCTGCTGACATCCGTCGCGGGTTGCTGAAAGATTTCCTGTCCGTTCTTCAGCACCTGCAGCTTACAGGTTGAATACCAGTATGACTGTTGGTTGTTGCTGTTGAAGTTTTCATGCTTACCACCGCGAAACAGAACGGGGGGGATTACTATCTGACGGTCAAAAGCCTGGTCATCGTACACCGTGACCGTTATTGTACCGCTGGCATAACTGCTATTTCTCGGAAAGGCTTTTCCCACCGTTTTAACAATATCGCCTTCAATCTGGTTGGCTGACAGTTTTCCCAGAATCCGGCAGTTCTGATTAATCGTGACATTGTTGAGCGTCCCGGAGTTCGCGTTCACGTTACCGCTGATATCCGCATTTTTCGCCGTCAGCCGCCCGTCCGGTGTCAGGGAAAATGCCGGAGGATTACCGCCGCTGGTAATGGTGGGAGCCGTCAGATATTTCAGGAACACTTCATTCATAAATATCTGATCGCCCTGACCAACAAACATCGGCTTTGTATTGCCATTCGCAGGATTAATCATCGCAATCCTGTCCGCCGCCAGCAGCACCTGACTCTGCATACCGTCAGGGGTATTCTCAATACCGGCACCAATACCCGCGATATAAAGGCGTCCGTCCTGCATCTGCTGCAGCTTCACAGCCCACATGCTGTTCAGGTTATTATTTGTATCAACCTGAACCTTCTGTATCTGCTGGATCGCTGCACTCTGGTCTTCCAGTTTCTTATTGACGGTCTGCGTGATTTCATTGCTGACATCCGTAATGGACGTCCTGATTTCAGCCAGGTCAGGCGCAAGCTGACCGTTATCAATCTGCGTCCACAACTCCTGAGCCAGATGGGTTTTCCCTATCTCTCCTTTGAAAAAATCCAGATAGCCGGATGCATCATCACTCGGCTGGCCAACAGCCTCCACAAATGCCGATTTGCCAACGGTGTTCACACTGCGAATGTAAAAATAATAATCATGGCCCGGTTTGATATTGATACTAGCGGCTATCCAGTACAGCGCCGTACCAAGATAACGCGCGCTGGCTTCAACCTGCCTGATATCCGCAATCCGCTTTTCCGAGAACCAGAACTCAAACTGTACCGTCGGATCATAAACGGCAAGATGCGGCGTTGCGGTTATCTGAAAATAGCCCGGCGTCAGCTCAATCCGCGATGGCGCTGCCGGTGCGGCAATCCGGAACGATACCGACGCCGGATCCCCCTGCTGCCCCCACGCATTTACCGCCCGGACTGTCAGCCTGTAGTTCCCCAGCGCCAGTTGCCTGAAGCGGTATGTGGTTTCCGTCGTCCTGGCCGTGCTGACCAGCCGCTCACTGCCGTCATCCGCTGCCACGGTCAGGCGAAGCATAAAGCTCCCCCCCTTCACCACCTTCGGCGTGTCCCAGCGCGCCAGCACCTGGTATTCCCCGCTGTCTGCGGTGACTTCTGCAGTCAGGTGCTGCACCGCGGGCGGCGTGACACCGTTCACCGTTCCGCTCTGGTCGCCGTCAAAGTACGCCCCGTTATCCACGATGGCTTCTTTCTCCGGTACATGCTGCACGGCAGTGATGGCATACGTGCCGTCATCGTTCTCACGGATACTCACACAGCGGAACAGGCGCTGGCGCAGCATCGGCAGCTTCAGCCCCCACACGCTGTATCCGGCAACGCCGTCAGGAACACGGCTCACTTTCACCTTCACACCGTCGGTGACGGACTGGACCTCCACGCTGACCGGATTCCCCTGCCCGTCAACCAGGCTTATCAGCGTGGTGCCGGAGGATGGCAGCGTGATTTCACGGTCGAGCGTCAGCGTCCGGGTCTGGCTGTTCACCGCCAGCACACGCCCACCGATGCTGATACCGGCATAGTCATCATCGCAGATTTCAATGACATCCCCCGGTACATGGCGAAGCCCTTCAGCACCCACGCTGAAGTCCACGGTCTGCGTTTCCAGCAGCTCCGTTTTAATCAGCCACAGCCCGGCGCGGTGTGCCTGCCCCCGACTGGTACAGCCAAAGGCATCCATCTTCGTGACGTTACGGCCGTAACGGGCAACGGCCTGCGTATCCTCCACGAGCTCTGTCGCCGTCTCCCAGCCGTTGTTCGGGTCAATCCAGTTCACCTCAACGGCATTATGGCGGTCCTTCAGGGCGCTGAAGCTGTAGCGGAACGGCGCGCCATCATCCGGCATCACCACATTACTGCGGTTATAGGTCCACACCTTATCTGATGGTCGGTCCTGCACGAACGTCAGCGTCTGCCCGTTCCATACCGGCATACAGCGCATCGCCGAGCAGAAATCACTGAGCACATCCCACGCCTTGCGCTGTGTGGTCAGGTACGCATTACAGGTGATGCGCGGCTCCGTGCCGCCAAAGCCGTCCGGCACTGACTGGTCGCAGTACTGGCCGATGACATACAGCGCCCATTTATCCACATCCGCCGCACCAAGACGTTTCCCCATGCCGTAGCGCGGATGGGTCAGCATATCCCACAGACACCAGGCCATGTTGTTGCTGTATGCCGGTTTAAACGTTCCGTCCCAGATACCGCTGTATTGCCGCGTCTGCGGGTTATAATTCGACGGCACCTGCAGAATACGCCCGCGCAGATGATAATTACGGCTCACCTGCTGACTGCCGAACTGCTCCGAGTCCACCTGCACGCCGACCAGTGCCGTGTTCGGGTAGCACTGTTTCACATCGATAATTTCGGTGTATGACGACCAGAGCGTTTTGTTCTGCAGCTGGTCTGTGGTGCTGTCCGGCGTCATCCTGCGCATCCGGATACTGAACGGGCGCGGCGGCAGGTTATCCACCACCACCGAGGCCAGATACTGTGAAGTGGTTTTACCCTTAATGGTGATGTCTTTTTCCGTCACCCAGCCACCGTTACGTTGTATCTGAACCAGCAGGCGGACTTCCGATGGATTCCTGTCCCCCTTTGAGGTGGTTTCCACCAGTGCCTGCACGCCGAAAGTAAAACGCAGACGGTCAATGTTTGCCGACGTGATGGTCCGGGTGATCGGCGTGTCATATTTCACTTCTGTACCGAGCACCGTCTCGGAGCCGGAGGATTCAAATCCCTCCGGCGGTGTCTGCTCCTGCTCACCGGCCCGGAACACCACCGTGACGCCGGATATATTGGTATTCCCCTCACTGTCCAGCACCGGCGTACTGTTCAGCAGCACGCTTTTTAATCCATCCACCGGACCTTCAACCGGCCCTTCGCTGATGGCATCGATCACACTCAGCAGCTGCGTGGACTTCAGGTTGTCCTTCGCTTCGCGCGGGATATGCCCCTTACTGCTGCCTTTACCCATTCGTCATGCTCCATAAACGATAAAACCGCCCGGAGGCGGTTTCACATAAAACATTTTGCATCAGCGACCAATCACCACAATCTGACCACCATCCCCTTCGTCTGCCGTGCTGATCTCCTGAGAAACCACGCGTGACCCCACGCTCATTTCACCGTACAGAACCGGCAGAACATTGCCCAGGGCAACCATGTTATCCAGTGAGGAGAAATAGGTGTTCTGTTTGCCGTTATCCGTTGTCTGTGTACGGGGAGTTCTGGCTTTCGGTGCCAGCATCTGCGCCACACCACCGAGCACCATACTGGCACCGAGAGAAAACAAGATGCCGGTCATACCACCGGCCCCAATGGCTGCCCCCCATGCTGCAAGGGTGGCTCCGGCGGTAAAGAATGATCCGGCAATGGCGGCAGCCCCCAGGACAATCTGGAATACGCCACCTGACTTGGCCCCTGCGACTCTGGGAACAATATGAATCACAGCGCCATCAGGCAGAGTCTCATGTAACTGCGCCGTTAACCCGGACGTGCTGACGTCCCGCCCGGCAATCCGTACCTGATACCAGCCGTCGCTCAGTTTCTGACGAAACACCGGGAGCTGTGTGGCCAGTGCGCGGATGGCTTCAGCCCCCGTTTTCACACGAAGGTCGATGCGGCGGCCAAATCGTTGTAAATCCCCGTAAAGGCAGATGCGTGCCATGCCCGGTGACGCCAGAGGGAGTGTGTGCGTCGCTGCCATTTGTCGGTATACCTCTCTCGTTTGCTCAGTTGTTCAGGAATATGGTGCAACAGCTCGCCGTCGCCGCAGTAAATGGCGGCATGATTCGGCACCGATGAACCAAAACAGCACAGCAGCACATCGCCCGGCTGCGCCGCTGACAACGGCACCTGATACAGCCCTGTGGCCTCCAGATTATCCAGATAGAGATTCTGACCGTGACGCCACCAGTCATCCTCGCGGTGAAAATCCGGCATCTCAATCCCCGCCAGATGGTAAGCGTCCCGGAACAGCGTGTAACAGTCCGTCACCCCGTGCTCAAAGCGCCGCCCGATGAGATACGGCACACAGCGGAATTTATGAATCTCCCCGCGGCAGACCAGCCACCACGGTAAATCACTCTGCACCTGCAGCCGCCGGTCGGCTTCACTCAGCCAGGGCAGACCACCGGGATGGCTGTGGACCAGCGCCACAATCTCACCCTGCATCTCTGCCTGCAGCCAGTCCTCCGGCGACATCCGGAAATACTCCTCCGGCTCACCGGAGATATTCACGCAGGGAAAATATCTTTCCCCCTCCGGCGTTCTCACCACGAAGCCGCACGACTCCGCTGGCGCACATCGTCGGGCGTGCGCCAGAATCGCTGATTCTGTCTCTGTCATGGGATTTACTGCGAAAGTTTGTTAATGGAAAGGAAGCCGCCAAAGTTGCCGACGTTATTGCGAAACTTACAGCCACTCAGGCATTTGCTGCATTTATCCTTCGTGATATCGGACGTCGGCTGGTCATATTCATCCGCGACAGCCGGACCGTGATAACCGCACTCATCACCGCGATAGGTCCAGGTGCAGGTATTAGCCAGCATGATGCGCCCCGGAAAAACAGCACCATCCGTTTCAGTCGGCGTGGACAGTACAAAAGAGGCACTCACCGCGCTCAGTTCGCTGCACTGTTCGATGCGCCAGCGGCTGATCACCTCCTGCTCCGGATCGGCGTCGCTGTTTCCGTTAACGAAGTTCACCGCATCCAGAAAACGGGCGTAAACCTTACGCCGGACCACCGTTCCGCCGACCAGACTCTGCAGGTCTTCCGCCATACCGGTGACCATGCCGTGCAGGTTAGAGACCGTCAGCGTGGGGCGCGTACTGGTGCCTTTGCCATTCAGTTCAAAACCGCTCCCCTGAATGGGATACGGCTGATACTGTCGCCCCTGCCAGGTGACCGGCTCACCTTTTTCGTTCTGCTCATTACAGAAAAAATAACGTTCTCCACCGACCTCTGTCAGATCGATTTCCCAGAGCACCACGCTGGCCGACTGCTCCGCACGGGTGCATTCATTCAGTGTTTCCTGCCGGATATCCTGCATCAGTTCACCACCTGTTCAAACTCTGCGCTGAACTCAACACGCAGCATACTGACCCGCGACGACCATTTTGCGCAGGTCACCTTTATCTGCCGCCACTCATAAGGCGGCGTCCACAGAAAGGATTTCCAGCCCCCGTGCTCAGCCAGAAACGACTCAAGCGCCGTGGCCTCCCAACGGGGAACAGAAAGCGTCACGCTGTACGTTTTCAGGTCGGCATTCAGCCCGGCAGGCGCTCGCTGAGAATAGCCATCACCAAAGCGCACCTTTCTTACGGAAGGGGCCGAAGCCACATCCATACCGGGTTTCACTTTCCAGCGGAAGGTTTTCATCGTCCACCTCCGGAGAACAGACCACCATCGCGCATCTGCCCGGTCACAACATCCATTGCCGCCTTACGGGCTACGTCATAAACCGCCTTCAGCGCCTGTGGCCCTATCTGACCGTTCGTGCCGTCGTTGTTAATCACCACATGGTTATTCTGCTCAAACTTCCCGGACGCCTGCGAGCGGCTGTCCGCCATGCTGCCCGGTGTACCGACATAACCGCCGGTGGCATAGCCGCGCATCAGCCGGTAGAGATTCCCCACGCCAATCCGGCTGGTTGCCTCCTTAGTGAAGACAAATTCACCACGGTGAACAATCCCCGCTGGCTCATATTTGCCGCCGGTTCCCGTAAATCCTCCGGTCGCAAAATGGAATTTCGCCGCAGCTGCCTGAATGGCTGTACCGCCTGACGCTGATGCGCCGCCACCAACAGCCCCGCCAATGGCGCTGCCGATACTCCCGACAATCCCCACCATTGCCTGCTTAAGCAGAATTTCTGTCATCATGGACAGCACGGAGCGGGTGAAGCTGCGCCAGTTCTGTTCACTGCCGGTCAGCATCGCCGCCATATTCTGCGCAATACCATCAAAGGTCTGCGTGGCTGCACTTTTAACCTGCGACATACTGTCCGTGGCGCTCTCTTCCCACTCACTCCAGCCGGACTTGAGGCCTGCCATCCAGCTCCCGCGAAGCTGGTCTTCAGCCGCCCAGGTCTTTTTCTGCTCTGACATGACGTTATTCAGCGCCAGCGAATTATCGCCATACTGTTCCTTCAGGCGCTGTTCTGTGGCTTCCCGCGCTGCCTGCCGGTCAGTAAGCCCCCGGTTTTTCGCCTCAATGGCTGCCCGTTTTGCCCGTTGTTGCTGTGCGAACTTATCCGCCTGCTGCGCCAGCGCATTCAGGTGCTCCTGATACGTGACCTTATCGCCAAGTACAGCCAGCTGGCGTTTGTACTCCAGCGTCTCATCTTTATGCGCCAGCAGGGATTTCTCCTGTGCGGATAGCTGGCGACGTTGTGCCGCCTCCTCCAGTACCGCGAACTGATTTTCCGCCTTCCACAAATCCCGGCGCTGCTGGCTGATTTTCTCATTCGCTCCGGCATGCTTCTCCAGCGTCCGGAGTTCTGCCTGAAGCGTCAGCAGGGCAGCATGAGCACTGTCTTCCTGACGATCGCCCGCAGACACCTTCACGCCGGACTGTTTCGGCTTTTTCAGCGTCGCTTCATAATCCTTTTTCGCCGCCGCCATCAGCGTGTTGTAATCTGCCTGCAGGATTTTCCCGTCTTTCAGTGCCTTGTTCAGTTCTTCCTGACGGGCGGTATATTTCTCCAGCGGTGTCTGCAGCCGTTCGTAAGCCTTCTGCGCCTCTTCGGTATATTTCAGCCGTGACGCTTCGGTATCGCTCTGCTGCTGCGCATTTTTGTCCTGTTGACTCTGCTGTTCAGCCTTCTTTCGGGCGGCTTTAAGCGCAAGACGGGCCTTTTCACGGTCATCCCAGTAACGCGCCCGCGCTTCATCGTTAACAAAATAATCATCCTTGCGCAGATTCCAGATGTCGTCCGCTTTCTTAAACGCAGCCTCTGCCTTAATCAGCATCTCCTGAGCGGTATCAGGACGACCAATATCCAGCACCGCATCCCACATGGATTTGAATGCCCGTGCTGTCCTGTCTGCCCAGGTTTCCAGCGTGCCCATGTTCTCTTTCAGGCGTCGGGTCTGGTCATCAAACCCTTTCGTTGCGGCCTCGTTCGCCGCCTGCAATGCCCCGGCTTCATCGCCGGAACGCTGCAACTGAGCAACATACGCAATCTGCTCCGCCGTCACGTTATGGAACTGGCGCGCCATCGCCGTCAGCCCCGACGTCGGGTCAGTGGTCAGCTTCCCGAAGGCTTCAGCGACCTTGTCCACCTCCACGCCGGATGCAGAAGAGAAACGCGCCACACTCTGGCTGATGGACGCAATCTGAGCCTCACCGCTTACCCCCGCCTTAACCAGTGCGCTGAGTGACTCGCTGGTCTGGTTAAACGTCAGCCCTGCCGCCTGCCCGGCTCTGGACAGGACCAGCATACGATCTGCCGTCAGCCCCGACTGATTGCCGGAAAGGACCAGCGTTTTGTTGAAATCGGACAGGGTTGAGTTGCCCTGATACCAGGCATACGCCAGCGCACCGGTCGCCACCGCCAGCGAGGTGGCCCCGACCATCGGCAGGGTGATCGCACCGGCAAGCCCCCGGAACATGGGGATCATCCCGCCGAAGGAGTCCTTCACCTGACCCCCCTGTTGCAGCAGGATCAGCCACGGACTTTGCCCGCCTGCAAGCTGCGTGGCCACGTCGGTGAACTGTGCAGGCAGCATACGCATGGCGGCTTTATACTGCCCGACGGAAATCCCCGCTTTCTGTGCAGCCAGCGCCTGCCGGTTCATCGACTGTTCAACGACTGCCGCTGTTTTTTTCGCATCACTTTCCGTACCGGAAAAATGACGCCTGACTCTGGCCATCTGCTCGTCAAATCTGGCCGCATCCAGACTTAAATCAACGACCAGATCGCCTACCGGTTCAGCCATACCGGACTCCTCCTGCGATCCCTTCTGATACTGTCATCAGCATTACGTCATCCTCCGTCATGTCCGCTACATCCGGGGAAGCGGGGATAACTTCTTTCCCGTCCGGGCCAAAACGAACGCCTCCGGCAAGCCCTACCGCTTTCTGCATCAGCACATCATCTTCAGGCTCTTCGTCAGCCTCACGCCGGTTAAGCAGACTGAAATCCAGCGGATGCATATCCGGATCGCTGAAAAACAGGCTGAGCACGGTATATGTCAGCCCGGAAAAGTGCATATCCAGCAGAACATCATGAAAATAATGGGTACTGTAAAAGCGGTGCCAGTCGGCATACTCCGTGGATGACATCCCGGCAAGCATGGCACGCCAGTCGGGTCGCCCCATCTCACGCGCCAGTTTCAGGGCAAAACTCAGCTCACCGTCGAACACTTTCCCGCAGAAACAGGCTCTGCAGGCCCGGCGTCATCTGCCTGTTCAGGAGCATCATTCACCACAAACTCATACATACCGGACAGCCGGTACACCACGTTTTCAGCATGAGAAATTGCCTCCGTGGGCCAGGTGGTAAGCACTTCCTGCTCAATCTGTTTAACGGCTTCATTCATGGAAGGCAGCTTTGTCTTCTGCGGATGGTTATGCCACAGGGACATCGCCACCACAAAAGCGCCGGTTCTGATGGCGTCTTCCACAGTAAACTTCCGGTTGCTGTCTGACTCCGCCTGTTCTGCCTGTCGTTTCATCAGGGCGAGATGCTCAATACGCTGCAGGGCTGACAGTTCAGAAAGCGTGACGGTCACACCGTTATGTTCAAATGATTCGGTTTTCAGGAACATCGCTGACTCTCCGGATTAACTGGCGGTGACGTTGATTTCTGCAACCGCAGCAAGTTCACCATTACCGGATACGACCAGAATGTTGACCTTGCCTGCAGCAACACCTTTCACGGTGATGGTCATACCACTGACCGACACGGTGGCTTTTGTTTTATCCGCAGACACCGCACGGAAGCTCTTGTCGGTTGCGCCTTCCGGCTGGAATGCCACGGTCAGCGTGGTGCTCTGCCCTTTCACCACCGAGGTGCTGGCAGGCGTCACGGTCATGCCGGTTGCCGCTGTTACCGTGCTGCGATCTTCTGCCATCGACGGACGTCCCACATTGGTGACTTTCACCGTGCGGGTGATCACTTCCTTCGCCGTCACCGCCTTACCGATACTGCTGACCCAGCCACGGAACACATCGACCGTGCCGTTCGGGAAGCGGATTTTATAGGCACGGGTATCGCCTTCATTAAACCACGCCAGCAGCGCCTGCTGCCCCTGCTCTCCGGGCATCCACGCCAGCGTGAAGCTGGTATCTCCGGCAGATTTCTGCCCCTGTCCGGTCGCAGTCCAGTCTGCATCTTCATCATCGAGATAGCTGTCGTCATAGGACTCAGCGGTCAGTTCGCCGGGCGTCAGGTCTTTAACTTTAGCCAGACGCGACCAGTCAACGTCTGAAAGCGGGTTTGCATAAGGGTCGCCGCTCCCGTTATAAACCCACAGGGTGGTTCCGGCACCTTTCACCGGTATTGCTGGATTTGGTACAGGCATATCGTCCTCACATTTCATAGGTAATGACATAAGTCAGATCGGCTGAACTCCACAGGCCCGCATCATCGTCGCGCCGGTAGTCATAGCCACTGGCCACCATACTGGTGATCAAATCTGACAGTGCCGGGATATCGCTCATCACCGGATAAATCCGGGACTCCATCCACGAATCCAGCTCTGAATCCGGCACCTGAGCAGGCAGGAAAACTTCAATATGCAGCTCCGCCTGCCAGGTATCGCTGTCCAGCTCTTCGCCCGTGTATTCAGCGCCGGTGAGATAAACGGCAATTGCCGGAAAATCTTCCTCATCAAAAACAGCGGGGCGACCATCAAAAAGCGTCGCCCCGGTGTCATGCTTCTCCAGTGCATCCAGTACGGCTGCACGGAGTTCAGTATGTTTCATCGCTTTATTACCATTCTCAGTTGATGCTGCAGCGCATAGCCCAGCTCTTTCGGAAGACGTTCACGCCGTATCCGTTCAATATTCTGTTTAAACGCCGTGGTCAGCGGCACCGCCATCGGGATTTTCACCACATCAATGGGGTAACGGTTTTTCCCGGCCACACGCTGCATAACATGCCACCGGCCATTTTTCAGTTGCTGAATAAACGCGCCGGGAATACGACGGTTACCCACCACAAGCACGCTGCCGCCACCTTTCAGGGATGAACGCTGCCCCTTTTTACGACGCCTGCGGCGGGACAGGACAACCCGCGCATTACCCAGCCTGATTACGGGCAAATCCCCCCGGTTAACTTTGATTCTGGCCTGCGGATTTTTGACCGTGGCCCTTTTCAGCCTGGCCCTTTCCTTTACCAGTTTCCGGCGTACCTTTGTCTCACGGGCAACCTGTGACGCAGACTGCGATATCGCGGATGAAGCAACGCGGTTAATGGCCATTGCGGCGGCACCAGGCACCGCCGTTTTGCTGATACGGCTGAGGTTTTCAACGGCCTGCTCAAGACCTTTTATGGCCATACATCCCCCTTTCAGCGGCGACGGTTAACGGCAGGCGGTACGCCCCGTCCAAGCCAGAGATGACAACTTCCGCCATCATCCGGCGAAACCCGATCTACCCAGAAATTTTCCTCACCGATGGTCAGCGTGTCTCCACGCCGCAGCTGCCGCACCTCATCAGTCCGGACAAACAGGGACGGGCTGGAGCCTTCAACGCGCACGCCCTGTCCGGCATAGCTGATATTTTCAGGGTCATCAAAAACACCACGTATTACTGCGCCGGACTGCTCACCGGATGTCATGGTGGCTGACGTTCCCATGTACCCGCGTATCGTTTCATCGGCGCGGGCAATGGCAGCATCGAACAGGTTATCGAAATCAGCCACAGCGCCTCCCGTTATTGCATTCTGGCCAGGCCGCGCTCTGTCATTTCGGCTGCCACACCGGCAGAGACACGAAACGCCGTTCCCGGCAGCACAAATGCCACAGCCTCATCCCGCGTGGCGTGAAGTGCATCAGTATGCAGCGTCACCAGTGCCACAACCGTGACCAGATCAGCCGTATCAGTCACGGTATCCGGCTGCGCTGATACAACCTCATTTTCATGTCCGGTCAGCACATTTTCCGGGCTGAGAGGGGTATCCTGACCGGCAGTGTCGCCCGTGTCATCAAGCTCTTCTTCCAGCTCTGCCACACGGAGCGCCAGTTCTTCTTTCGTCCCCGTCAGGCTGATATCACGGTTCAGTTGTTCACCCAGCGAGCGGAGACGGGCAATCAGTTCATCTTTCGTCATGGACTCCTCCACAGAGAGAAAATGGCCCCGAAGGGCCATGATTACGCCAGTTGTACGGACACGAACTCATCAGGGTCAGCCAGCAGCATCAGCGGTGCTGACTGAATCATGGTGAACTCACGCGCCGGGTCGCCGGTGGTCACCCAGTTTTTCGGGTAACGGGCAGAGGCGTTAATGCCTTCGCGCTGTGCGTCCGCATCCTGAATGCAACCATAGGTGCGCAGACCGCGTGCCTGAGTGTTCCCCAGCACCATCGTGTTGTCCGGCAGGAAGTTCTTTTTGACGCCGTTTTCCACGTACTGTCCGGAATACACGACGATGGCCACATCGCCATACATTCCCTTATAAGACACCGCTTTGCCCAGGTCTTTTACCGCTGTCTCCAGCTCGGAATGAGAGCCGCGACGGGTATCCAGCTTCTCCTTGACGGCCTTGAAGGAACGGAACAGCGCCCAGCCTTTCGGATCAAACACGATGATATTCACCACACCGCTGGCGTTCAGCGCGTAGGCTTCGATATCGTCGGTCGGGTCATACGTGGACTTGTCACGCTTGCTCCACTCCGTGCCGCCGGACTGCGTGATGTTATTCGCCGCACTGCGGCCCATATCCACCTCAACCGGATCGAAGGCTTCACCGGTCATGGTGTATTTGCCCTTAAGCACGGCAGAAACTGCCTGCATCTCTTCGACCTGGGCAATCGCCAGATTTTCATCCAGCATATTCTGCCGAATAATACGGCGACGACGGTAAGCCGGGTCAGCCAGGTTCTGCGGATCTTCATCCGGCAGGCGACGCAGGGTCATCTGCGGATTCACCTCATGCTTCGGCTTGACATAACCCGGCGTAAATTCAGAGGTGGAGCCGCCACGGGATCGGATAACCTCACCGGAAACAATCGGCGAAACGTACAGCGCCATGTTTACCAGTCCCGGAATTTGTGAGAGATAGACTTTTTCCGTGGTGAAAGGATAGGTTTCACGGAAAAAGAGACGCAGAAACAGCGGATCGAACTTAAAGTGATGCTGGGTCGATGCCAGTAATTCTGCAGTTGTATATACAGACATAAATTATTTCCATAAAAAAAGCCGCACAGGCGGCCTTTGTTGATGAAGGGGAAGATTAAACGATGCTGATTGCCGTTCCGGCAAACGCGGTCCGTTTTTTAGTCTCGTCGCTGGCAGCCTCCGGCCAGAGCACATCCTCATAACGGAACGAGCCGGACTTGTAGAACGTCAGTGTGGTGCTGGTCTGGTCAGCAGCAACCGCCAGAATGCCAACGGCTGCACCGTCGGTGGTGCCATCCCACACAACCAGCTTACGGGTAGTGCCATCCAGCATCAGCGGGGTCATTGCAGGCGTTTTCGCACTCAATCCGCCAGGCGCAATTGCTGTATGAGCCGGATCACTGTTACCCAGCGGCTGGTAATGGTTAAACTCTTCTTTTGACGCCATAACTGCCTCTTATACCGGTAAAGCTTCAGGTGTATTAAGTAATTCTTTATTGGTATCAGATGCCAGGTTACCTGCAGCCAGCGGTGCCGGTGCACCCTGCATCAGACGATCCAGCGCAGTGTCACTGCGCGCCTGTGCACTCTGTGGTGCTGCGGCCAGAATGCGGCGGGCCGTTTCCACGGTCATTCCGGGGGTTTCTGCCAGAACGCGCGCCTGTTCTTCGCGTCCGTGAGCCTCCTCACAGTTGAGGATCCCCATAATGCGGCTGTTTTCTGCCGCAACCGCTGCGGTGATCTGCGCGTTCACGTCCGGCTGCGCCGCGCTGGCGTTTTCGCCCTCCGTAGCTGGCACCACGTCAGTAACGTCAGCCTGCGAAGCGGTGGCTGAAACAGTTGTTGATTGAGTCTCTTTGGTCATTCGCCCTCCTGAGAGACGGGATTTACGTGCATCCAGTGCATCACGCATAACGGTGATCGCATCGGTGCTGTTGACAAGTTCATCAGCCAGTCCGGCATCAATGGCCTCCTGACCGCTGTACACTGCAGCCTCTGTATCCAGCACAGCCTGCACAGACAGGCCGGTATATGCCGACACCTTCTGCGCAAACATCCGGCGGGTTGCATCCATCCGGGACTGCAGTGTCTCCCGGACGTCATCCGGAAGATGGCTGTAGGGGTTGCCATCCACCTTATGGCTGCCGCTGTAAATCAGCGTGATTTCCACACCCTGTTTCTCCAGCGCAGCACCGTAATTACTGTGAGCCATCATGACGCCGATGGAGCCTGTCCGGGCGGTCTGCGTGACCAGACGCCGGGAGGCGGCACTGGCAAGCAGCTGACCTGCACTGCAGTTCATATCGTTGGCCAGCGCCCATACCGGTTTTATGTCACGCACACGGGCAATGATGTCAGCGCAGTCAAATGCTCCCGCCACCATTCCGCCTGGCGTGTCCATATCGAGCAGAATGCCGTCCACCATCGGGTCGCTGGCAGCCTGTTGCAGACGGGCGATAATGCCGTTGTAACCGGTCATCCCCGAATACGGCTGCAGCGCCCGCGTCCGGCTGACCAGCGTGCCGGACACCGGCAGCACGGCGATGCCGTTCATGACCTGATAACTGCGGGCCTGTCGTGGTCCGTCATCATCACCGGATAATGCCAGCGTCGCGAGTGCCTCCTGGGCAGTCAGGCTGTCGCCGGACACCGCATCCGTCAGGCGGCTGATCCCAAGCTGGCCTGCAAGCGCACAAAAGAAAACCCGCGCATAAGCGGGTTCAAGCATCAGCGGCTCATTAAAGGCCATACTGGCAATATGCGGGAGATTACGCAGCTCTGCTGTCACTCTTCTCCTCCTCTGTTGATTGTCGCAGCCCGGATTCAAATGCTGCAGCCGCCCAGGCGGGCGGTTTAAGACCAGCCGCGCGGCGCTCCATCGTTTCACGGACCTGCTGGGCAAAAATTTCCTGATAGTCGTCACCGCGTTTCGCGCACTCTTTCTCGTAGGTGCTCAGTCCGGCTTCTATCAGCATCACCGCTTCCTGAACTTCTTTCAGACCATCGATGGCCATACGACCGGAGCCTATCCAGTCACAGTTCCCCCAGGCACTTCGGGCTTCCTGAAAACTGAAGCGCGCTTTTGAAGGTAACGTCACCACGCGGCGAACGATGGCCTCTTCCAGCCAGCACAGAAACATCTGGCTCGCCTGACGGGATGCGACGAATTTTCGCCGTCCCATAAAGTGCGCCCACGACTCGTTCGCGCTGGCCCGTGCCGTGGAGTAGCTCATCTGGGCGTAATTCCGGGAAAGCTGCTCATATGAGACACCCAGGCCGGCAGCGATATACCGCAGCAGTGACTGCTCAAACACGGAGTAGCCGTTATCCGTGTCCTGAGCCGTCTGCAGGTTCAGTGAGTCACCCGGCATCAGGTGCGGCACTTTTGCGCCTCCCAGCCGGACCGGTGCTGCGGCGTAATACGCGGCAATTTCACCAATCCAGCCGGTCAGCCTTTCCCGCTGCTCCTGACTGTTCGCGCCCAGAATAAAATCCATCGCTGACTGCGTATCCAGCTCACTTTCAATGGTGGCGGCATACATCGCCTTCACAATGGCGCTCTGCAGCTGCGTGTTCTGCAGCGTGTCGAGCATCTTCATCTGCTCCATCACGCTGTAAAACACATTTGCACCGCGAGTCTGCCCGTCCTCCACGGGTTCAAAAACGTGAATGAACGAGGCGCGCCCGCCGGGTAACTCACGGGGTATCCATGTCCATTTCTGCGGCATCCAGCCAGGATAGCCGTCCTCGCTGACGTAATATCCCAGCGCCGCACCGCTGTCATTAATCTGCACACCGGCACGGCAGTTCCGGCTGTCGCCGGTATTGTTCGGGTTGCTGATGCGCTTCGGGCTGACCATCCGGAACTGTGTCCGGAAAAGCCGCGACGGACTGGTATCCCAGGTGGCCTGAACGAACAGTTCACCGTTAAAGGCGTGCATGGCCACACCTTCCCGAATCATCATGGTAAACGTGCGTTTTCGCTCAACGTCAATGCAGCAGCAGTCATCCTCGGCAAACTCTTTCCATGCCGCTTCAACCTCGCGGGAAAAGGCACGGGCTTCTTCCTCCCCGATGCCCAGATAGCGCCAGCTTGGGCGATGACTGAGCCGGAAAAAAGACCCGACGATATGATCCTGATGCAGCTGGATGGCGTTGGCGGCATAGCCGTTATTGCGTACCAGATCGTCTGCGCGGGCATTGCCACGGGTAAAGTTGGGCAGCAGGGCTGCATCCACACTTTCACTCGGTGGGTTCCACGCCCGCAACTGCCCACCAAATCCGCTGCCACCGCCGTGATAACCGGCATATTCACGCAGCGATGTCATGCCGTCCGGCCCCAGAAGGGTGGGAATGGTGGGCGTTTTCATACATAAAATCCTGCAGGTCCCCTGCGTCGCTGTGTCATGCCGGTCTGCACTTCCAGCTCCGCAATGTATTTTTTCAGGTCAGACACGGAAGTGGCCGTAAACTCCACTCGCCGTCCGTCTTTCTGTACTGTTGCCACCCGTTTACCTGTCATCAGGTCATGCAGTGCCGCACGGGCAGCGGCAAGTTCTTCCTGTTGCGTCATTCATCCTCTCCGGATAAGGCACGGGCGTAATCTGCCAGTGTTTTCTTGTTGGTTGCAGCACCATCCTCTTCCTGCAGGCTCGCCAGCAGTGCGCTGAGATCCAGCTGCCAGCGGGAAATACTGATGCGCAGCGCCGCCAGCGCATAAACGAAGCAGTCGAGTGCCTCATTGCGTCGCTTTTTGCTGTCCCACAGTATTTTTTTCCTGCCATCCACCCATTTTTCGACCTGCTCTTCAGCAGTCAGCTGCTGCGCTTCGGTCAGATCAAAAATATCCGGGTTATTCGGGAAGTGAACGGCACCGGGAAGCGGTTCATCCCCTTCCGGCGTCAGTGTGAAGCGGTTATAAATCTGCTCTTTCGCGGTATCCGTACCGATTTCGGTAAGGTAAACCCCGTTTTTGTTTCGCTTACGTGGCATGCTGGCCACCGGCTTACCGTAGACGGATGCCCCTTTAATGGAGATCACCCGGAACAGCCCATGCTTTTTCGAGCGTTCATACACAATGGTCGGGTCAATGCCCCCAATATCCCAGCAGATACGGGATATCGACATTTCTGCACCATTCCGGCGTGTATAGGTTTTATTGATGGCCTCATCCACACGCAGCAGCGTCTGTTCATCGTCGTGGCGGCCCATAATAATCTGCCGGTCAATCAGCCAGCTTTCCTCACCCGGCCCCCATCCCCATACGCGCATTTCGTAGCGATCCAGCTGGGAATCGATACCGGCAGTCAGGTAAGCCACACGGTCAGGAACGGGCGCTGAATAATGCTCTTTCCGCTCTGCCATCACTTCAGCATCCGGACGTTCGCCGATTTTCGCTTCCCACGTCTCACCGAGCGTGGTGTTCACGAAGGTTTTACGTTTTCCCGTATCCCCTTTCGTTTTCATCCAGTCTTTGACAATCTGCACCCAGGTGGTGAACGGGCTGTACGCCGTCCAGATGTGAAAGGTCACACTGTCCGGCGGCTCAATCTCTTCACCGGATGACGAAAACCAGAGAATGCCATCACGGGTCCAGATCCCGGTCTTTTCGCAGATATAACGGGCATCAGTAAAGTCCAGCTCCTGCTGGCGGATGACGCAGGCATTATGCTCGCAGAGATAAAACACGCTGGAGGGATCATCCGGCGTCCATTTGAGGCCAAACGGCGTCTCTTTATCGCCAAATTTAAGGTACTGCTCCTCCCCGCAGTGCGGGCAGGCAACATGAAAACGCATAAAATGCGGGGATTCACTGGCTGCACGCTCAATCTGGCAGGTGCCTCTCACTTTGGGCGTGGAGCCACGGATGGACTTTGGCCAGACCGAGCCTTCAATACGCTTGTCACCCAGGAACGTCGGAGAGCCTTCCTGTTCAATATCATCATCAAAAGCAGCAAGTTCATCATAACCCGCCACATCCACCGACTTTTCACGGTAGTTTTTTGCCGCTTTACCGCCCAGGCACCAGAAGCCACGCCCATTGGTGAAACGCTTCATGGTGAGCGTGTTATCCCGGTGCTTTTTGCCATACCACGGGGCCAGCGCCAGCAGCGACGGAATATCGCGGATGGTCGGCTCAACGTGGGTTTTCATAAAGTTCTCGGCATCACCATCCGTCGGCAACCAGATAAGGGTGTTGCGCTGCTTATGCTCTATGAAGTAGGCATAAACACCCAGCAGCATTTTGGAATAACCAACACGGGCAGACTTCACCACATTCACCTCACGGATGTAGTCGCTGCCCATCGCATTCATGATGGCCCGCTGAAAGGGCAGTGTTTCCCAGCGCCCTTCCTGGTATGCGGATTCTTTCGGGAGATAGTAATTGGCATCCGCCCATTCAACGGCGGTCTGTGGCTCCGGCCGGAACAGTGAGCGAAGCCCGGCGCGGACAAAATGCCGCAGCCTGTTAACCTGACTGTTCGATATATTCACTCAGCAACCCCGGTATCAGTTCATCCAGCGCGGCTGCTTTGTTCATGGCTTTGATGATATCCCGTTTCAGGAAATCAACATGTCGGTTTTCCAGTTCCGGAAAACGCCGCTGCACCGACAGGGGGATCCCGTCGAGAATACTGGCAATTTCACCTGCGATCCGCGACAGCACGAAAGTACAGAATGCGGTTTCCACCACTTCAGCGGAGTCTCTGGCATTTTTCAGCTCCTGTGCGTCGGCCTGCGCACGCGTAAGTCGATGGCGTTCGTACTCAATAGTCCCTGGCTGCAGATCTGTCTCGCTGGCCTGCCGCAGTTCTTCAACCTCCCGGCGCAGCTTTTCGTTCTCAATTTCAGCATCCCTTTCGGCATACCATTTTATGACGGCGGCAGAGTCATAAAGCACCTCATTACCCTTCCCGCCACCTCGCAGAACGGGCATTCCCTGCTCCTGCCAGTTCTGAATGGTACGGATGCTCGCACCGAAAATGTCAGCCAGCTGCTTTTTGTTGACTTCCATTGTTCATTCCACGGACAAAAACAGAGAAAGGAAACGACAGAGGCCCAAAAGTTCGTTTTCAGCACCTGTCGTTTCCTTTCTTTTCAGGGGGTATTTTAAATAAAAACATTAAGTTACGACGAAGAAGAACGGAAACGCCTTAAACCGGAAAATTTTCATAAATAGCGAAAACCCGCGAGGTCGCCGCCCCGTAACCTGTCGGATCGCCGGAAAGGACCCGCAAAATGATAATAATTATCATCTACATGTCACAACGTGCATCTACGCCATCAAACCACGTCAAATAATCAATTATGACGCAGGTATCGTATTAATTGATCTGCATCAACTTAACGTAAAAACAACTTCAGACAATACAAATCAGCGACACTGAATACAGGGCAACCTCATGTCAACGAAGAACAGAACCCGCAGAACAACAACCCGCAACATCCGCTTTCCTAACCAAATGATTGAACAAATTAACATCGCTCTTGATCAAAAAGGGTCCGGGAATTTCTCAGCCTGGGTCATTGAAGCCTGCCGCCGGAGACTGTGCTCAGAAAAAAGAGTTTCTCCTGAAGCAAACAAAGAAAAGAGTGACATTACTGAATTGCTCAGAAAACAGGTCAGACCAGATTGAAGCAATTTAGATAATCGTGCAGACTACGCCCCCTCATATCACATGGAAGGTTTATCTATGGATCAGGTAGTCATTTTTAAACAAATATTTGATAAAGTTCGAAACGATTTAAACTATCAATGGTTTTATTCTGAGCTAAAACGTCACAATGTCTCACATTACATTTACTATTTAGCCACAGAGAATGTTCATATTGTATTAAAAAATGATAATACAGTGTTATTAAAGGGCCTAAAAAACATTGTGTCTGTCAAATTTTCAAAGGATAGGCATCTTATAGAAACGACCTCTAATAAGCTGAAATCCAGAGAGATCACATTTCAGGAATACAGAAGAAACCTTGCTAAAGCAGGAGTTTTTCGGTGGGTTACAAATATCCACGAAAACAAAAGGTATTACTATACCTTTGATAATTCATTACTATTTACTGAGAACATTCAGAACACTACACAAATATTTCCGCACTAAATCATAACGTCCGGTTTCTTCCGCGCCAGAACCGGACTCGCTGGCATGATGAAATATGTGTACCCGGTAACCCCGGTGTGCATCGTTTTTGATTATTCCCGCACACTCGCGCAGAAGGAGTTCCCCGTCAGGCTACAGTCATAATTAATGCAAGAGTACAGCGACGATACAGCGCATGATGTGTCAGGCTTGAATACCTTTATCCGTTAAAAGGGATATCAGTTAAGTTATCCCGTGTAGGGTATAAGCCATTGTCGAGACCACTCATTGAATGGCCTCTGCAATAACCGATGTCTTTCCATCAGTCCGCCACCACAAAGAATCTTTTTTGCCATAAGGCAGGAGGTTCATCTTTCAGTGGCTGCCGGTGTTATTTCTCCACTTACTGGCTTGGGTTGTTTCGTGGTACTGCCGTTAACTGGTGGCCCAGAATAAATTCCGGTTTCATTATCAAGCCCACCCGTAAATGGGCTTTGTAATGAAGAGTTGTTATGAAAATTGCTCTAAACAAGCATTAATAGCCATCAGAAGTAATCGCTACAGATTTCAATCCCTCAATGTCATCCTTGGACAGGGCGAACCATTCACCGTGCTTTCTCTTTGCGGCAAATTTGCGATGAAGCATGTTTTCAGTTTCTCTTCCACCAGGGATCAGGCACTCAAGCTTCAAGCAGTCTGGTCCAGAGTTGCCAAGCGATTTGATGCGTTGTGGAATGTTGGATGAATACCCAATTTTGGTTAGCCCAGTTTTCTTCGATGACAAAACGTATACCTGAGGAGGTTCTTTTCTCTGGTCTTCCATTACACGTCTCATTGTTGCCATAAGTCCGCCGTGCATCAGCATTTCAACAAAGAACGCTGACCGAACACCTGACGACTTAAGCATGCCAGAAAATTCACTTGCCAATTCCATTAACTCTGCGATGTTTTCAGGAACTTTTTGGCAGTTATCTTCCTTGTATAAGGAAATCATTCTTTGAAGCTTTTCTTCTAATTGGTTCATAGCGTCTTTACCTTTTAGAAAGTGAGCCTGTCTCACAGAAAAGCCGCCCCGAGATGGTCGCCACCATATACGGCAGTTCTCAGGCTCAACTTTCTGAAAGGCTCGGGTGATGTAATATGCGCGTGAGATGCGCTGTGAAATTCAGATGTAAAAAAAGCCCCGCATCGCGAGGCTCATTAAATGGACTTTGTGATTTGCAAAAAAATTATTTCAGGCATTGCGTCCTGATGTATTCCTGCAGGTAGTTAACCTGCGCGGTTATCTTGTCGATTCCACTTCGGAGACGGTAATAATTGAGTTCAGCATCTGCTGTAAGTCCTGGGCTTTCTCCATCGCCCATGCCGCTGGCTCCGGTCGTTGACTTTGCACAGGTGGCGGCGACTTGCAGGCGCTTACGCCCAGCAGAAACATCAGCACGGAGACTTTCGATAGTCGCGTTAGCATCAGCAAGCTCCTTTGTGTATCTTGCGTCGAGTTCTGCTACATCACGTTGACGCTTCCGCATGTCAGCGATGGTGGCGTTCGCCTTCTCCAGTTCACTGGCCTTGTTATCGCGCTGCTCTTTGTAGGCGATTGCGTTATCACGGTAATGATTAACAGCCAATGACAGGCAGACGATGATGCAGATAACCAGAGCGGAGATAATCGCGGTTACTCTGTTCATTGCTGACCCCACAAACAGATTTCACGCTCAATCTCACGACGAGTCATGAGACCTTTCCATTGCTTACCGCCAGCATATGTCCAGCGACGTAGCTGATCACATGCGCCTTTGATATCGCCCTGGTTTATTTTGCGAAGAAGCGTCGATGTTCTGAAATTGCCAGCGCCCACGTTGTAAACGAACGAGTAAAGAGCGCCGCGCATTGTTTCCGGTATATCAACTTTTATGTACGGGTTAATTTGTCTGGCGACCGTGGCAAGGTCTTTATTCAGGAGGGCTTTGCATTCTGCTTTGGTATACGTTTTACCGAGCATGATGTCTTTTCCTGTATGCCCGTGACATACAGTCCATACACCAACAATATCTTTGTATGGTATGTAGCTGACACCTTCCAGACCATCGTTACCACTTGGGCCAGTGATTAACACTGATGCTATAGCAATTGCTCCGCCACCAATAGCAGCAGCAACGGCTTTTCGTAATGATGGAGGCATTATTCACCTCTCGCAGCCTTGCGCTTATCTTCTTTAATCTTGAAATAAAGGTTTGTCAGGTACGTCAGCAGGCCAAATACCAGGCTACCCAGCACACCTATTGCTGCCCACTGTGAGGGCGTGACTTTATCGAGCAGCTGTAAAAACCAGTAGCCAGCACTGCCTGCGGAGGTGCCGTAGGCAATGCCCGTTGTTAACTTATCCATGGATTTCATAGCCTCACCTCCGCAAATAACGGATGGTGTACACGGTTCGGAACGAAGAGGAAAGGTATAGAAGTTACATTAGCGTAAGGCTTGAACATCTATTCAAAAAGAAAAACGCCAGCGATTATTCTGGCGTAGCTGAAAGCATCATACAATTATCAAATACGAAAATTACAAAATCATTAAAACGCATCACGTTACATCATGTCTTTTTCTAAAAAAAATCTTGATGAATATTGATGGGGAGGAACACCAAAATATCTTCTGAAAACACTTACAAAATATGACGTGTTTTCATAACCGCATATCTCAGCAACTTTTCCAACAGAATATAAATTGTAGCTTAATAACCTTTCCGCCATCACCATTCGCTCTTCAAGAATTAATTTACTAAATGATAAGCCTTCGTGCTTTAATTTTCTTTTTAACAGACTTTCACTCAGATACAGTCTTGAAGATATATCACAAAGTCTCCATGTTGCAGATATATCCGTGTGAATAATAGCCTTAACTTTACTTCCTAAACTATTAAGACATCCAAATAAAAAACTTTGCACTATTTTCTCTGAAGATAAGATAGCAAGACATGCAAGTGATATTTGATTTCTAACAAAATCCGCAGTTCTGCCATCACAATTCAAGCATGCAATCAAGTTCTTTAACAATGAAAAATCTTCACATTCCACCATCAAGTATGCCGGATAAAACCTTCTTACAGAAAAAGGTGAGAGTGTGTTGCTTTTAAAGAAATCATTAACTGTTTTCTCTTCAACATCTACGATCATTACATGATCTATATTTGATGAAAAAAAATCTTTTAAATTGTAATCAATGAGAACAGCACTTCCTTTTTTAAACAAAATATCTTCTTTACCAATTCGGACATCAAACGAGTTCAACACCAAAATGATAGAACATATGTATGGCATATTATCCACCTGATATCATTGGGGTTACACCAGGTAAGTATAGGTGGAAAATCAATATTCGCCAGTTCAACAATAAGGAAAATCTCATTGCATCACAAGTATAAAATTATGTATTTAACTCACAAAGACAAATTATTAAACCAATCTGTTATATTATATATAGCTGCGTGGAATCATAATATCATATATTTTGACTGGCATGTTTACCAAATTTAAGTTGCATCTCAATGGTTTCTTCAGCGTAAACAGAGTTTTTATACAAACTGACACTCTGGGTATCATAGTGTAGTTTTTACGATTGTAAATATCCTGTATGCAGGAACTCATCCTTTTGGATGATATCGCATACAATTAATTTACCATCAGTCTTAGAGCCAGTTCGTCCGGATAGGGATCGAAGTAATTCTGTGTAAGCAAGTAATCATTAGGATACTCACCCAGATAATGCTTCAGCAGAGTCAACGGCGCAAGAAGAGGTAATGTGCCAGAACGATAGTTAAGTATAACCTCGCTCAACTCTTTACGCTGGCGTGTACTTAAGTAGTTACTAAAATACCCCTGTATATGCATCAGCACATTCGTGTGATTTTTACGTGATGCAGGTTTTCTGAGAATCGCCATCAGCTTATCACGATACACCTCAAAGTATGATTCAAGATCCGCCCACTCGTGTATTGCAGCCACAAATGGTCCCATATCTTTATAGCCTGTCTGACTATGCGCCAACAACTGAAGCTTATAACGACTATGAAAAGCCAATAACTCTCTTCTTGATAATTTCTCCTTGTAAAGGTGATTGAGCTCATGCAAAGCAAAAACTCTTTCAACAAAATTCTCACGAAGCACTGGATCATGTAATCGCCCATCCTCTTCAACCGGTAGCCAGGAAAACTTTTCCATCAAAGTGCTCGTAAATAGTCCCACTCCATCTTTACGACCTCGATTACCATTTTCATCATAGACACGCACGCGCTCCATGCCACAGCTGGGAGATTTAGCACAAACCACAAACCCCGATACATCCTTTAATTTGTCCATATAAGAACGACTAAACTCTGTCATTCTCTCTGTCACATCCTCATTCTGGTCGTGGCTGAAACACATCCGTATATTTCCTTGCGTCGAGCGCACAAGACGTAGAGCAGGACGCGGAACTGGCAGCCCTATAGCCATTTCCGGACATACTGGTCTGAATGTTACCCATTCCACTAATTTGTCCATTAAAAAGTCAGCTCTTTTGTGACCACCATCAAAACGAACAGCAGAACCGGCCAAACAACCGCTGATTCCAATCACAGGTTTTTTTATCATATCCTCCCCCTTGACTAATTCATTAACACATAAACTGTGTAGTGCACGGAATAAATTGCCTTTCTGGCGTCATCACTGACAATTTTTCTGTTATGGACTATTCCTAATATAGTATGAAAGTTCTTTAAGTGATCGGTCGTAATCATCTATCTTTCATACTTACTCTCAACTATCAAAAGTACAGGATTTATTATGAAGTTATGGCCTGTGTTGACTGGCATTGCGCTCTCTTTCACTCTTATAGCATGTAAGGCCCCGACACCACCTAAAGGTGTGCAGCCGATTACAAATTTTGACGCCAACCGCTACCTCGGAAAATGGTATGAAATAGCTCGCCTCGAGAACCGGTTCGAACGTGGTCTGGAACAGGTCAGCGCTACTTATGGAAAACGGAACGACGGAGGGATTCGTGTACTTAACCGTGGATACGATCCAACGAAAAATAAATGGAGCGAGAGCGAAGGTAAAGCATACTTTACTGGAGATACTAAAACTGCAGCGTTGAAGGTTTCGTTTTTTGGCCCCTTCTATGGTGGCTATAATGTAATCAAACTGGATGATGAGTATAAGTATGCTCTTGTCAGTGGTCCGAACAGAGAATACCTATGGATTCTGGCAAGGACCTCAACTATTCCAGATAAAGTAAAAGCAGACTATGTGCGAACCGCTCAAAAGTTGGGATTCAATGTCAATGAATTATTATGGGTTAAACAATAAAATCCCTACCCGAAATGATACTTATTAGAAAAAAACCAGCCTTTGGGGAGGCTGGCTAAATCAGGAAACAAGCTGTTATATGATAATAACTACGTTGCGATTCCAACATTTAAAATGTTAGACTAATGACAATCAGACAGCAACTTTTCCTTTAATTATTTCGAACAATCAGCATCCATCTCCAATCGGAGATCCAACACCATCAGCATACCCTCCACTACGCCCTCAGCTTTCTGGAGCATCCTGCCAACCCAACAATCAGATCGCCCATGCTTACGTGCAAGCGCCATAAAAGTCATGCCGCCGACATAATAGCCCACCAATAAATCATGCAAATCGCTGTTGTTCTTTTTCAGACGGGCCATGCACCCGCAAATGATCATCGCGTCATCGTCACAACATTGTGGGCGAGATTTTACTTTTGAAGGAATTAATCCCTTAAAACCGGCGGCAATGGACGACCAGGTCACATCTTCATGATTATTAGCCGCCCACGCTCCCCAACGCTCAAGAACCATCTGAATATCACGCATCAACTTACTCCACAAAAATCAGACCAGAACGCCAATTACAAGCAAAAATCAACAAAACAGTATTAGTTGATTGTTATCTCTGACTTCATACTCCTGCTCCTGTCAGGGTTTTGGCGTAATTCTTCAGTATTCGGTAATCGGTCAAAACAGAACCGGGGAAACGATATAAGCGCAGACGCCCCCAGCGGTGGCGAAGAAGTTCTGCCATATAAAACTCAAACATCATTCATTCCCCATTTCGGTGATGGTCAGTTCCAGCCTCCCACCTTTGGTAACAGGCATCTTCACAACGCGGTAATCAACGACCTGAGCATCATCCAGCCAGAAACCTGCTTTGGTGAGTGCGTCAAAAGCGGCTTTTTGCAGATTATCCAGGTCACGGCGACGGCGATCCGGCATGTGGCACTCAATACGGATTTTCACTGGCATAGCCAGGCCGATATCCAGCATTGCGTTTTTAATGATTCGGGTGACGTTATCGCGGTATGCCTGCCCTTCTGCGCTGATGTGTGTGCGCCCGCGATTATGGCGGTAGTAGCGGTTATTGCTCGGCGGCCAGGGTAGTGTGATGTGGTAAGTATTCACGCCTTAATTACCCCCTCTTTCAGCCAGATAACCTGCGTTCTCGCCATACCTTCCAGCGCGCATTCTTTTGCATATGCAGCATCGACAAAATGTGTGCGGCGGTCGATTTCGTCGTGGCAGGCAGAACATGCAATGGTGGCAATCAGGTCTGGCGGTTTGATACCGGTACCGCACAATCCAGCCAGCCGGATATGTGCCAGTACAGACGTTTCAGAATTGCCATTACATACGCCAGGGATTCTTACCTGGCATTCCCGACCACGCGCTGCTTTTCTCAAATCAGCCATGATTCCTCCTTGCTGCCAGTCGCAACCATTTTTTATCAACCAGGCTAGCGGTATATCCGAGCAGTGTTGGTATTTCGGATGGCTTCAGCTCAGGCTTACGCTTACGACGATTTGATACTCTGTAGATGTGTCCGTTCATGACACGAATAAGCGGTGTAGCCATTACGCCTCCTGCTTGTCGCGGAGCTGCTGGAACTCGCAGCTCTGCGGAATAGTCAGGTGGCAGCCAATATTCACCGCCCAGGCTTCAACCTTACACAGGAAGACATACATCTCTCCGGTATCAAGATCGGAGGTATGGCGTAACGACTGGATAGTGGTGATATCACCGGTTACGACATCAACCAGGTCTTTGGTTTCATAACCGAGATATGTGTGTTTGAGAGCATCTTTTACCCAAGCTGGAGTGGCGAACGTTTTACCCCTGCTGATGAGGTGTTCACTGATTTCGCTGTACCACATGTGGCTGAGTGCATTCTGGGAAAGACTGCGTTTCTCACGCCACGGTTTAAGCACCATGCGAAAGCATTTGCCCTCCTCCAGATAAGGCTGGATCTGCCGACCGATAGCGGTGAAGTTGCCGCGATGTAATTTGATGCCGTCTTGTGAGAGGTTCACGCTTCACCTCCGCAGAGGTCAAACGCTAGATGCAAAGAATTGCAGGTGCATTTCTGCATCTGTGAAGGGAGAAGAGAGTTTGGATTGTATGTGCGCATAAACGTCCCCGTTTAGCGCAGAAGTCACCGGAGTTGTTCAGGCTCCGGTGACATAATTATGCCGTGTTGATTTCCCAAAATCAAAATCGATAGAATTGCTCCTTCTTAAAACACTTTTACTCTCTGGAAGCTTTTCTTATCTCTCTTGGTGTTATATTAAAACGATTATGAAATCTTTCAGTAAAACGAGAAGGACACTTATAACCATTTTCTCTGGCAATCTCGCTTATAGGTTTTACCG
Organism: Escherichia sp. MOD1-EC6819; assembly: GCF_002965765.1. Taxonomy (NCBI): domain Bacteria; kingdom Pseudomonadati; phylum Pseudomonadota; class Gammaproteobacteria; order Enterobacterales; family Enterobacteriaceae; genus Escherichia; species Escherichia sp. MOD1-EC6819. The sequence continues at coordinate 28,726 of NZ_PTRG01000009.1, forward strand.
TCGTTTGTATAGCAGACAACGCATTATTTAACCTCACATCGTCCAGTATACTTTGGAAACTTACCCCCTCGCTTGCTAGACGGCGATGTAATGTAGAAACAGAAATGTAGAGATATCGAGCAACCTTGTTTGCTGTCCATTTTGTGCCGGGTTCGGATAGCAGCAGGTTATAACAACGACTTATCAATGATTGTTTACTATATGATAAAAGTAAATGATTAACATGATTCACTCCTAACGAAAGTAGAACGCCCATTGCTAAGTGCTCCTGAATTTTAGTTGAGAAGCCTCGGGAAACAGATGTTTTTAGTTGCTCCCAACAATATATTAACTCAGGATTCTGAGGTAAAAAGAAACTTGTTTTGTTACGTATTTGATCAGTTACCGTATAAAGTTTTTGGAAACTCTCAATTAAATCAATGGGTAAGTAAAGCATTTCTGCAAGATAAAGCCCTGCTTCAGGATAATTCTCAATATAAAATTCATAACCACAAGGAAATAATATTATTTGATTATTATCAACAGTTAAAGTATGCGTCTCCCAATTGATAACTTTCTTTCCCTGACGGATACGACACAAAGCTGGCATAAGAGGCTTAACCCTATGAATCTCATGATGTTTATGCATCCGTATTTCTTCGATCTTTAAGTTAGTCTTACCTCTTGCCAGCATACTCTCACCCTACTTTATCTCATAAACTGGTGTTATCTCAGCGGTTGCGATTTTATTAGCATTAAGCATATAACCAACTAACGCTCCGCTGGAGTTAGAATCTACAGGAATCTTTTCAGTTTTTAGAGCCCATACTTTAAACTGGTAATGATGTGGTTTATCTCCTTTAGGAGGACATGCGCCACCAAACCCAGCATAGCCAAAATCATTTCGGCCTTGAACAGCACCAGTCGGCAGTTTTGTTCCATCACGTCTCCCTGCATCAACGGGCAAATATGTTATTGTTGCTGGAATATTAACAACAGTCCAATGCCACCAACCACTGCCTGTAGGTGCATCTGGATCATATACAGTTACGGCAAAGCTTTTGGTACCTTCAGGAACACCAGACCAGGTTAATGAGGGCGATGTATTACCACCTTCACACCCAAATCCAGAAAAGACATGAGACGTTGTAAGTTGCTCTCCTGTTTTTATTTCATTACTAGTGACCTGAAATGCTGCAGCCTGCGCAGAAAATGTTATGAATGCCAATACAGTTGAAACGATAAGTGTTTTCATAAAAACCTCTTTGTTATGACCTATCGTTATTTTATTTGATATTCCTTTATCTCATTATGCATAAAGGCGCAATGTTTATGCAAAAGCAATCACAATTGTACCCCCAACCCAATTATTTGCCACAATATACACAAAGCACATTGATACTATCTAAAAACTCTGCTTTATTATTAGTAATACCTACGAAAGTCGGTGTTATTTTTTAACCTACCATTCAAAATACGTGACATACACCATTTTGCTCATAATAATTTGTCACGTATTTTCAGTATTTGAATCTGCGACCAAGAGTTCTCACCTAACAAATGATTAAGATTGTATAGCTCATTTACTACCCCAATACAGCCGTACAAAACTCGCTTGTGGGAGCAAACAAAGTAATTACCCATTAAGTTTCGTCAAAGATAATTAATTCTGTCTTGCACTTTATCACCATAGCATAACTTAAAATCCGAGATCATTATTTAGAAATAAATCTCACCATCAACCATATATTTGAGAGCACTTATCGCCTGCTGGGCGGATATTACTTTCATTAAAGGATAGTGTTTAAAAACAATGCCATTCATAAAATAGATATCACAGGTTTTATTATCCGTATTAATTATGATTTTTTCGAATGTTTTATAGGCAAGTGTACGGCATAACTCTCGTCCATTTTTACTGGTTAAGTCAATAGCATAAAAATCACTGAATGAATTTACACCTTTACTCTTCAAAGTTTTCAATGATACCGAAGCCCTTCGTAATTCCTTATCTAATAGTCTTATTTTCTCTGCTATAGCGGTAACTTCAGGCGCGACAGACAATGCAACGATTAAATTATTAATTTTCATCTGAAGCTCAATAATTTTTAACTCTAAAGTTTCATTAGCATCTTTCTTGTTTTCAACTGGTTGAATTTTGCTACAATTAAAAAGCAATTCATTAATGATATTATAATCAACCAAATCTCTTTTTATTGATGGCCTGTCACATCGATGTAATCTTCTCATCGGACAAACATAATAGCCATGCAAACTTCCAGATACCGCATGAACAATCATGGTATTACCACAAGCCTCACACTTCATAACTGTTCGAAGTAGATTTATTAGCATAGGATTCTTGCTACTATTGCTAATACCAAAAGGTGCCAACCGAATTTCCTGTACAGCGTAAAACAAATCATCTGATATGACTCTGGGATAATAGCCAGCGATTTCACTTATCCCTTTCCCTCTTGCACGATATGAAGGTACGCATATACCTATCAGAGCTTTATTCGCTAATAATTTTTCAATTACAGAAGGTCCCCATGCACTTTCTTTTCCTGAGAAATTCTTTACAGCATGATCATTTAAATACTTGGCTATTGCATTCAATGAGCGCCTTTCCATCCTGAGTTTAAAAATTAGCTCAATAGTTTTCACCCTGTCGGGGTCTGGAACAAAAGCCGTTCTTTTGTCATCTAAGGAGAGCCATCTCGGACAAGACGCCGTCATAATCGTACCTGATTCCAGTGCATCCTGCCGTTTTTTCTTCCATGATAATTTAACCCGACTTGACTTTATCTCGCTTTCTTCATTTGCCCTTTGTGCTATAAGTATGGCTTTTATTAATGAATATGGCTCATTCAAAGAGTCAATATTATAGACTGTATTGTCGCAAAGAGTTATAACATCAATACCGTGATTCAAAATCAATTTCAGACGTTCAATCGCTTCACCGACTTTTTCTCTTGAAAGTCTGTCCAGACTTTCAACTAACAATGTAGTTCCTGGCAATATATAACCATGCTCTATAGCATCTAAAAATTCCGAAAAAGCTCCTGATTGTGCATGCTTTCCTTTGAATGCACTTAATCCTAAATCTTCATATGTTATGGTATCAAGATAATAATCACTATTTACCTTTAACCATTCAGCAATAAGTCTTCTCTGTCGGTTTAATGAGTCACCAGACATCTGACCTGGTGATGAAAATCGCATATATGCTATGGCTTTTTTCATGGTGACACCTGCTAACGTATGCTTTTATAAACCTTAGTGGTGGGATATAATTTTTGTTTAATTTTTATTTAAAAAGACAATTAAGGTCACATTATCTTGAATATACAACAATAATCGTATTGCAATTTTCTTACGCCATAATCTTGAAAGCACAAAAGAATACATAAAAAATAAAGACATTAACAAAAAGCATAAAACGAGGCTCATATAAATATAAGAGCCTCCATATTTTAGTCGTTTAGAAACAAATTATTTTAATGTGGTGTGCTTCGTGACAATAAATTAATAACCAACACACCGGCACAAATCAACATCATGCCTATAATGGCTGGCAGGTCCAGCCGTTGGCCGAAAAGTCCCCATGACAGTAAGCTAATCAGGACAATACCGACTCCTGACCAGATAGCATAAGCAATCCCTGTAGGAATATAAGCCAGCGTCTGAGCTAATAACCAGAATGATGCACAATAACAAATAATTGTACCAACAGATGGCCATAACCGTGTAAAACCTTCTGAAAACTTCATTAAGGTTGTACCAATGACCTCTGCAAGTATTGCACCACCAAGATAAATATAAGGGTTCATAGCATATTCTTTCCTGTTCAAACTGGAGAGAATTGTACTACAGTTTGAACTCAACTCACCTGTTTCATCATTGTGTACCCATTGATGTTCTTTTATATACCCTCAATACCCGTTTCATCGCGGCACTCTGGCGACACTCCTTAAAAATCAGATTCGTGCTCACCTTTCCTTCCCGTTCTTCTCTGGTAGCGAACCGGTAATACACCGTTCGCCAGACCTTACCATCAACGACCAGGATTCCTGCCCGCGCCATTTTAGCCGCAGCCTGATTTATGCTGGTTACGGTTGCGCCTGTTACCGCGGCAACGTCCTGTGCACAGAAGCTCTTATGCGTCCCCAGGTAATGAATAATTGCCTCTTTGCCCGTCATACACTTGCTCCTTTCAGCCCAAACTTAGCTTTGATTTCTGCGATCTTCGCCAGAGCCTGTGCACGATTTAGAGGTCTACCGCCCATGACAGGAAGTTGTTTTACTGGTTCAGGTATCGCCTCATCACGGTTAATTCGCGCTGTCATACAGGCCAGTTCATCGGCAGCCTTGCGCCGTAATTCCGCATCAGTCAGCGCATTGGCCCGCATGTTCTGATACAGGTTGGTAACCAGCCAGTAGTGCGCGTTTGATTTCCACGGATAAGACTCTGCATCCGGATACAGGCCACGTTTCCGGCAATACTCGTAAACCATATCAACCAGCTCGCTGGCGTTTGGCAGCCCGGCGGTAACGGATGCTTCTTCCCGGCACCAGGCAACAAACTGCCCGGGTGATGGCAGGAATGGTCGATTCTGCCGACGGGCTACGCGCATTCCTGCGTTAACCTGTTCCATCGTGGTGATCCCGTTTTCCCGGAAAGCCAGAACCCACTGGCGGCGGATTTCGTTCAGTTCGTTCTGGTCCCGGTTAGCCAGGCTCGCCGGGAAAGTTGCCAGTAACTGGCTGAACACACCGTTGATGATCTGCGCTACCTGCTGTACCTGCGGCTTTTCGTCGTACTTTTCCGGCATGTTGTTGGCGATCCGACGCATCTGCTCACGGTCAAAGTTAACCATCTGTGCGGCGATGTTTTTCATAGATCCACCCCGTAAATCCAGTCTGTGTTTGTCAGGTCGAGTTTTGGTTTGCTGGCTATCACGCCTGCCTGTTGCTTGTTACGGTTAATTTCGAGTTGGGTCCACTTGTCGCGGAGTTTGGCCGGACTTAGCACGTTACCGGACCAGAAGTTGTCCTGGCATGCCCAGCGGAACAGCACGCACATGTCGCGGTGGTTACGTCCGTCACGTTCACGCATCAGGCGGATATCGTTAGCCCACCCAGCAAAATTCGGTTTTCTGGCTGATGGTGCGATAGTCTTCACCATGTCAAACATCCACTCTGCGGCGGTCAGGTCTTCTGCTGTCCCCCACTTGCTGCCGCTCTGAATTGCAGCATCCGGTTTCACCACAGGAAGATCGTTTTCTGGCTGGTCAGAGGATTCGCCAGAATTCTCGGACGAAAAAGGTTTTATATTGTCTTTTGTTAGTTTGTCTTTTGTGTTTACCTGATTCGGGTAAACGCCTTTACCTGATTTGGGTAAACTTTTCTTACCTGATTCAGGTAAATTTACCTCTTTCAGGTAAACTTTATTTTTCTTACCTGATTCGGGTAATGTTGACCATTCACTGACCACATTATTAATGCCGATATTCCGCCCGCTCTGAATAAGAATCCCACGCTTTACCAGAACGCTTTTTGCAGCAGAACACTTGTGCGGCAATATCCCGGTCAATTCGGAAAGTTGCTCGTTGCTCACCCAATCCAGTTTTTTATTAAAGCCATATGTTTTGCGCATGACAGCCAGGAAGACCAGAAGCTGGTGCTGTGTTAATCCGGCCAGCATCACAGCTTCCAGCAACTCATTTGCAATGCGCGTATAACCATCATCGAGATCTGCCACGCGCGGCTCCTTTTGTGCCGCATCCGGCACTGGAAAATTGAATATCTCAGCAGTGTTTGCCATAATTCCTCCCGCAATGAGTGCGTTACGATTTGCACCTGAAAGTCGGTTCTGTTCCAGCAGACCGGCTTTCGCCATTTCTGAACCAGTCATATTGCCCCCAGCATGGTGGTGACCATCGCCATCAATGGACCAGCCAGATCCGGGTCCACACGAAACATCGACACAATGCCTTCACTCATCTCCTTCAGTTTCTGGTGGCGTGGCGCGTTGAGAATGACAGCCTGTTTTGCTTCACTGAGTTCCTTTTCCATTTCAGCCAGCCGAGCCATGAAGCTATCCTGCTCAACCAGGTGGCCGCGATAGTCCAGCGGTAGTACCGCCAGAATTGCCGGGGTCAGTTCACGCACGTTATTTCGGTATTTTTCAGAATCGAATTTGTTATCGAGGAAGCGGAACAGCTTCTGGCGTGCACGGCTGACATCATCAGGGAAATCGATGGTGCCGCCGCCCTGCTCCCGATACTCATTCACAATGAGTGCGGCAACAACATCCTGATTATCTGCAGCCGACCAGGCGCGGACGGCATCACGGATTTTTTCGTGGCCTGGAGCTTGTTTTGTTTGAGAACGATTTATCACCGCAGTCGGGCTAAATCCGCTAGTCTGTTGGTATGTAAGTGGTTGCATAGTCATTGCCTTATCAGTTAACGCCGCAGATTAGGCGGCAGAATTACTCGCGTTAAACAATGGTGCGAGGTCGGGACGAATATCTGCTGGTTTAATCTTTCCACCAGTGGCTGAGACAATTTTCATTACATAGCGGGCATCAATTCCGCCACCGTGTAGCCAACGCCAAACAGTGGGCTGGGCTACACCGCATAGATCTGCCAGTCGTTTTTGACTACCTGTAATACTGATTGCGAGTTGAATGGTTTGATTTGTCATTGTTAATTCCTATTGGTATTACAATGAATAAATAATAGCAATGCGTATTAATCACAACAATAGCAAAACGTGTTTTGACCATCAATACGCAAGCGTATAAATTAAAACTTATGAAAAAAGAAACTCTTGCTGATCGCTTAAACCTAGCGATGGAACAATCTGGAATGTCTCAAGGCGCTCTTGCAAAGGCGTCTGGCGTAGCTCAACCCACAATCTGGAGACTGACAAGCGGCAACGCGCGCGGCTCAACAAAAATTGTTGAAATAGCTAATGCATTGGGTGTTCGAACAGAGTGGCTCTCATCAGGCATAGGCCCGATGAGAAATGACGGTCAACAATTAGGGAAGCCTACTGCCAACCATCCCAAATACTTCAAGATTGACGTTCTTGATATAGAAGTGAGTGCCGGGCCGGGAGTCATCAACCGTGAGTTTGTAGAAGTTCTACGCTCGGTTGAGTACTCGTTTGACGATGCTCGTCACATGTTCGATGGTAGGAAGGCAGAAAATATCCGCATCATTAACGTACGCGGTGACAGCATGTCAGGAACGATTGAACCTGGTGATCTTCTATTCGTTGATATCACGGTTAAATCTTTCGACGGTGATGGTATCTATGCGTTTCTGTACGACGACACAGCCCATGTAAAGCGCCTGCAAATGATGAAGGATAAGCTGCTGGTTATCTCTGATAACAAAAGCTACTCACCGTGGGACCCGATCGAGAAAGATGAGATGAACCGGGTATTTATCTTCGGGAAAGTTATTGGGAGCATGCCGCAGACGTATAGGAAGCATGGATAGTACCAATTAAAAATTATCAACCGGGCATTGTGCTCATTCAGTAAAACAACTTAATTATTCATTTTAGAATGGAGAACTTAATGGATACTTTAAAATATGAGAAATTCTCTGATTTTGATCACAATGACCCATTTTTTGACTCTTTAAAAAAAGATTATAAAGAGTTTCCTCTTTGGTTAGAAAAAAAAGCCAGAGAAGGAGAATCAGCTTATGTGCTCTATGATGACAAGCATAAAATCGAAGGTTTTATGTATCTAAAAGAAAATGATGATGCAAATGACATTAATCCAGCGCTCCCACCAGGACGTCATCTAAAGATAGGAACACTCAAATTTGAATCTAAAGGCACCCTTCGCGGACAACGATTTCTAAAAAAAGCGTTTGACCATGCATTTTCATCAAAATCTGATGATATTTATGTTACTGTTTTCGACAAACACGTCCATCTAATAAAACTTTTCCAAACGTACGGATTTTACATTCATGGTGAAAAAGAAACACATAACGGGAAAGAGTTTGTATATGCGAGGTCTTTGCATGAGCCTTATGGTGATATTTTATTAGATTACCCTCGAATAATGACATCAAGGGCCAACAAATATTTACTGGCGATTTATCCCGAATATCACACTAGACTATTCCCTGATTCAAAACTTGTAAATGAATCACCAGATATTGTCAAAGATATATCCCATGCTAACAGCATTCATAAAATTTACATATGTGGAATGCGTTCTGTGATGGGAATGAAAAGAGGAGATATCATTGTCATCTATAGAACCGGAGACAAAAAAGGGCCAGCTCGCTATCGTTCTGTAGCCAGTACATTATGTGTAGTTGAGAGCGTAAAAAATATTTCTGAATTTTTAAGCGAAGATAGTTTTGTAGACTATTGTATTCGTTTTAGCGTATTTTCTGAAGATGAACTCAGAAAAATCTATAAAGAACGTCGATACCCTTTCATTATAAGATTCACATACAATCTGTCTTTGCCAAAGAGACCCAATCGTGCTATTTTAATAGATCATGTGGGGCTAAATGGTTCGCGTGCATTCCGATGGAGTCACTTTAAACTCACAAATGAGCAGTTCTTAAAGATCATCGAGTTAGGCAAGATAAATGAAAGTTTTATTATCCATTAAGCCTGAGTTTGCAGAAAAAATATTGAACGGAACAAAGCGGTTCGAGTTTCGTAAAGGTATATTCAAAAATCCGCAAATTAGCACCGTTGTTATTTATGCCACGATGCCATTAGGTAAAGTTGTTGGTCAATTCCGTATTGAATCAATACTAAGTGACGAACCGGAATCTCTTTGGAAAAAGACGGAAAAACACGCAGGTATTTCTAAGCAATTTTATGACTCATATTATTCAGGTAGAGAAAAGGCCTACGCAATAAAAATTGGTGAAGTGGAAAGATATAAAGAACCAATTCCTATCTCTGCTCTAGGTAGTAATATTAAGCCACCACAATCATATCTTTACCTACCTGCGTAAGAATCCCGGCCACCGTGCCGGGTTTTCTTTTGTCCCCTCATCACACAAACCGTTCGAAAAACCACCACATCCTCCCTTCAGTTATCGCTATGCGATGCAAGTCACAAAATTAATTCTTTTTGCTATCAAACAGTTAATATCAAAACACATCAATCAATAGCAATAAGTATTGATACAGCCAATAGCAATAGCTATTATCACCATATCGCAACAACACAACGATACGGCAATCACCTGATTCACCGTTGCGATGACCGCTTAGATCCGCAGCTTGAATTTCAGCAGGCTCCGGGGAGTGCGAGGGGTGAAGCGGACGCGTGAACGTCGGTGTGACCAGCTGAAATCAACCCAACTCAACACCTCATACCTCAGTCGCTTCAACGAGGCGGCTTAGTTATGACAACCGGCGGCCATCCACCGCCTGAATACGCGCAGAAGTCTCTATATGTTCAGCAGCCCAGCTTACGGGCAGGAGTTTTTATGGTTCATCAACATTACGGAACGCAGACCGTTAATCGAGGTGCGGTCATGCCAGGAATGCTGGTCAAACACAAAGATGGTACCTGGACTGCATCAGCTAATTTACGCGGACGGCTATATCTGCATCGCGGCATCGAGCGCACTTATACCCGTGATTTGCTCGTGGAAGTTTTTCTCGACGGACGCGGTAACGGCCTGAATCGCTAATCCCCTTTCCTGTTTTCCTAATCAGCCTGGCATTTCGCGGGCGATATTTTCACAGCCATTTTCAGGAGTTCAGCCATGAACGCTTATTACATTCAGGATCGTCTTGAGGCTCAGAGCTGGGCGCGTTACTACCAGCAGATCGCCCGTGAAGAGAAAGAGGCAGAACTGGCAGACGACATGGAAAAAGGCCTGCCCCAGCACCTGTTTGAATCGCTATGCATCGATCATTTGCAACGCCACGGGGCCAGCAAAAAAGCCATTACCCGTGCGTTTGATGACGATGTTGAGTTTCAGGAGCGCATGGCAGAACACATCCGGTACATGGTTGAAACCATTGCTCACCACCAGGTTGATATTGATTCAGAGGTATAAAACGGATGAGTACAGCACTCGCAACGCTGGCAGGGAAGCTGGCTGAACGTGTCGGCATGGATTCTGTCGACCCACAGGAACTGATCACCACTCTTCGCCAGACGGCATTTAAAGGTGATGCCAGCGATGCGCAGTTCATCGCATTGCTGATCGTCGCCAACCAGTACGGCCTTAATCCGTGGACGAAAGAAATTTACGCCTTCCCTGATAAGCAGAACGGCATTGTTCCGGTGGTGGGCGTTGATGGCTGGTCCCGCATCATCAATGAAAACCAGCAGTTTGATGGCATGGACTTTGAGCAGGACAATGAATCCTGTACATGCCGGATTTACCGCAAGGACCGTAATCATCCGATCTGCGTTACCGAATGGATGGATGAATGCCGCCGCGAACCATTCAAAACCCGCGAAGGCAGAGAAATCACGGGGCCGTGGCAGTCGCATCCCAAACGGATGTTACGGCATAAAGCCATGATTCAGTGTGCCCGTCTGGCCTTCGGATTTGCTGGTATCTATGACAAGGATGAAGCCGAGCGCATTGTCGAAAATACTGCATACACTGCAGAACGTCAGCCGGAACGCGACATCACTCCGGTTAACGATGAAACCATGCAGGAGATTAACACTATGCTGATTGCCCTGGACAAAACATGGGATGACGACTTATTGCCGCTCTGTTCCCAGATATTTCGCCGCGACATTCGCGCATCGTCAGAACTGACACAGGCCGAAGCAGTGAAAGCTCTTGGATTCCTGAAACAGAAAGCCACTGAGCAGAAGGTGGCAGCATGACACCGGACATTATCCTGCAGCGTACCGGGATCGACGTGAGAGCTGTCGAACAGGGGGATGATGCATGGCACAAATTACGGCTCGGCGTCATCACCGCTTCAGAAGTTCACAACGTGATAGCAAAGCCCCGCTCAGGAAAGAAGTGGCCTGACATGAAAATGTCCTACTTCCACACCCTGCTGGCTGAGGTTTGCACCGGTGTGGCTCAGGAAGTTAATGCTAAGGCGCTGGCCTGGGGAAAACAGTACGAGAACGACGCCAGAACCCTGTTTGAATTCACTTCCGGCGTGAATGTTACTGAATCCCCGATCATCTATCGCGACGAAAGTATGCGCACCGCCTGCTCTCCCGATGGTTTATGCAGTGACGGCAACGGCCTTGAACTGAAATGCCCGTTTACCTCCCGGGATTTCATGAAGTTCCGGCTCGGTGGTTTCGAGGCCATAAAATCGGCTTACATGGCCCAGGTGCAGTACAGCATGTGGGTGACGCGAAAAGATGCCTGGTACTTTGCCAACTATGACCCGCGTATGAAGCGTGAAGGCCTGCATTATGTCGTGATTGAGCGGAATGAAAAGTACATGGCGAATTTTGACGAGATGGTGCCGGAGTTCATCGAAAAAATGGACGTGGCACTGGCTGAAATTGGTTTTGTATTTGGGGAGCAATGGCGATGAAGCATCCTCACGATAATATCCGGGTAGGCGCGATCACTTTCATCTACTCCGTTACAAAGCGAGGCTGGGTATTTCCCGGCCTTTCTGTTATCCAAAATCCACTGAAAGCCCAGCGCCTGGCTGAGGAGATAAATAATAAACGAGGGGCTGTATGCACAAAGCATCTCCTGTTGAGTTAAGAACGAGCATTGAGATGGCACATAGCCTTGCTCAAATTGGAATCAGGTTTGTGCCAATACCAGCAGAAACAGACGAAGAATTTCATACGTTAGCCACATCCCTTTCACAAAAGCTGGAAATGATGGTGGCGAAAGCAGAAGCAGATGAGAGAGACCAGGTATGACAACCACTGAATGCATTTTTCTGGCAGCGGGCTTCATATTCTGTGTGCTTATGCTTGCCGACATGGGACTTGTTCAATGACACCTCAGCAGGAAAACGCCCTTCGCAGCATTGCCCGTCAGGCTAATTCTGAAATCAAAAAAGCCAGACAGCAGTTTCCGGATAAAAACGTCGATGACATTTGCCGTAGCGTACTTAAGAAGCACCGCGAAACGGTAACGCTGATGGGATTCACACCGACTCATTTAAGCCTGGCGATCGGCATGTTAAACGGCGTCTTTAAGGAACGGTGAACATGAAAAGCAAAATCATCAGGGAGCTACAGGCTCCTTTTTTATTGTTCGCATTCATCCTCAAGCGTATTAACCAACAATTCAGGGATTAATGAAAGATGGCAGACATCATTGATTCAGCATCAGAAATCGAAGAATTACAGCGCAATACAGCAATAAAAATGCGTCGTCTGAACTATCAGACTGTATCCGCAACTCATTGTTGTGAATGTGGCGATCCGATAGATGAGCGAAGACGCCTGGCTGTTCAGGGTTGTCGGACTTGTGCAAGTTGCCAGGAGGAGATCGAACTTAAGAACAAACAATGGGGACTGTGATGGCCTCAAAGCAGCAAATTTCAACATCGTCCAACTGAGGTGTAAAAATGTTCAGAATCATTTTTCCTAACACCTGGTACGTCGACCACCACGGCACTCCCTGCAAAATCCTGCGTTCTACCCACAACAAAGTTCACTACATCCGAAAAGGCAGAACATGTATCGCCAGCATGTTCCGCTTTAATCATGACTTTGAACCTGTGAATAAAGCTGATGCAGATCGGATAGCAGAAGAGATCGAAACGGCAGAACACATTAAGAAGTTACGTGCCATACGCAGGAAATAGAAAAATTGATAAATTCAATACTGCATTTCTCAGCATTAAATTTATCTCTATGACCAGTCAAGAGATGTACCTGCCATGAGCTTAATATCATGTCAGATATATCGGTCACAAACTCCCTCAGCAGCTAAGAGGAGGACAAATGTCTCGACTAATCACTTTACAGGACTGGGCTAAAGAAGAATTTGGGGACTTAGCACCAAGTGAGCGAGTTCTGAAAAAATACGCGCAAGGGAAAATGATGGCCCCACCCGCTATAAAAGTTGGTCGCTACTGGATGATTGACCGAAATTCCCGTTTTGTAGGAACGCTTGCAGAACCGCAACTCCTAATAAACGCAAACCCAAAACTCCAACGGATAATCGCTGATGGCTGCTAGACCCCGATCTCACAAAATCTCTATACCCAATTTATATTGCAAATTAGATAAGCGAACCGGAAAGGTATATTGGCAATACAAACATCCACTATCCGGTCGTTTTCATAGCTTAGGAACTGATGAGAATGAAGCAAAACAAGTTGCTACTGAAGCAAATACCATTATTGCTGAACAACGTACCAGACAAATATTAAGCGTCAATGAGCGTCTGGAAAGAATGAAAGGCAGGCGCTCAGACATTACGGTGACAGAATGGCTTGATAAATATATTTCTATCCAGGAGGACAGGCTGCAACATAATGAACTAAGACCCAACTCCTATCGGCAAAAAGGCAAACCCATTCGTCTTTTCCGTGAGCATTGTGGAATGCAACACCTCAAGGATATTACCGCACTTGATATTGCCGAAATAATTGATGCTGTAAAGGCTGAAGGTCATAACAGGATGGCGCAAGTCGTGAGAATGGTGTTGATCGACGTCTTCAAAGAAGCACAACACGCAGGACATGTTCCGCCAGGATTTAACCCAGCGCAGGCAACAAAACAACCGCGAAATCGAGTAAACCGCCAAAGATTGTCACTGCCCGAATGGCAGGCAATATTTGAAAGCGTAAGCAGACGGCAGCCCTATTTAAAATGCGGCATGCTACTTGCTCTTGTTACTGGACAACGTTTAGGCGATATCTGCAATTTGAAATTCTCTGATATATGGGACGACATGTTGCACATTACTCAGGAAAAAACCGGTTCAAAACTTGCTATTCCGCTTAACCTGAAATGCGATGCTCTGAATATTACCCTTCGTGAAGTTATATCTCAGTGCAGGGATGCTGTTGTTAGTAAATATCTGGTCCATTACCGTCACACTACCTCTCAAGCAAACAGAGGAGACCAGGTTTCTGCAAATACTCTGACAACGGCTTTTAAAAAGGCCCGGGAAAAATGTGGCATAAAATGGGAGCAAGGAACTGCGCCCACATTTCATGAGCAGCGATCTCTGTCAGAACGGTTATATCGGGAACAGGGTCTGGATACGCAAAAGTTGTTAGGTCATAAATCCAGAAAAATGACCGACCGATACAATGATGATCGTGGTAAAGACTGGGTTATCGTAGATATTAAAACAGCATAGAAAATAGCCAGTTTTGGGGAAGGGTTTTGGGGAAAGTTTTGGGGAAGATTTTACATCTTCATAAAACAACGGGCGTATAACACGCCCGTTTCAATATTTAACACATGTAGAGATTACATGTTCTTGATGATCGCGTCACCAAACTCTGAACATTTCAACAGTTTAGCGCCTTCCATCAGACGTTCGAAGTCATAGGTTACGGTCTTGGCGTTGATTGCGCCTTCCATACCTTTAACAATCAGGTCTGCGGCTTCAGTCCAACCCATATGGCGCAGCATCATCTCAGCGGAGAGGATGATAGAGCCCGGGTTAACTTTGTCCTGACCGGCATATTTCGGCGCAGTACCGTGGGTGGCTTCAAACAGGGCACATTCGTCACCGATGTTTGCGCCAGGGGCGATACCAATACCGCCAACCTGCGCTGCCAGGGCGTCAGAAATGTAGTCACCGTTCAGGTTCATACAGGCGATAACATCATATTCAGCCGGACGCAGCAGGATCTGTTGCAGGAATGCATCAGCAATCACGTCTTTAATGACGATCTCTTTGCCGGTATTCGGGTTTTTAACTTTCAGCCACGGGCCGCCGTCGATCAGTTCACCGCCAAATTCTTCACGCGCCAGCTGGTAGCCCCAGTCTTTAAACGCGCCTTCGGTGAACTTCATGATGTTGCCTTTGTGCACCAGGGTCACAGAGTCACGATCGTTAGCAATTGCGTATTCGATCGCGGCACGAACCAGACGTTTGGTGCCTTCTTCAGAACACGGCTTAATGCCGATACCGCAATGTTCCGGGAAGCGGATTTTCTTCACGCCCATCTCTTCACGCAGGAATTTAATCACTTTCTCAGCGTCGGCAGAGTCAGCTTTCCATTCGATACCCGCATAAATGTCTTCCGAGTTTTCACGGAAGATAACCATATCGGTCAGTTCAGGGTGTTTAACCGGGCTTGGAGTGCCCTGATAGTAACGTACCGGACGCAGGCAGATGTAGAGATCCAGTTCCTGGCGCAGGGCTACGTTCAGAGAGCGAATACCGCCACCAACCGGAGTGGTCAGCGGGCCTTTAATGGCAACGCGATATTCACGAATCAGATCAAGGGTTTCAGCAGGCAACCAGACGTCCTGACCATAAACCTGTGTGGATTTTTCACCGGTGTAAATTTCCATCCAGGAGATTTTACGCTCGCCTTTATAGGCTTTCTCGACTGCGGCGTCGACCACTTTCAGCATGGCTGGGGTTACATCTACACCGATTCCATCACCTTCGATGTAAGGGATAATCGGATTTTCAGGAACGTTGAGTTTGCCGTTTTGCAGGGTGATCTTCTTGCCTTGTGCCGGAACAACTACTTTACTTTCCATTCACCTCTCCTTCGAGCGCTACTGGTTTGCTCGTCTGCCACCACGTTGCATATGCGTTTGCGTCCTGCGATACGGATGCTTTAGAGCAATTTTTTGTTAATGATTTGTAATTGGCTTGTCAATACTACCCTATTGTTTGCCGTCATGAAAGATGCGCGTTATTAGGCTATAATGCGGCAATTCATAATCTCTGAAAATACCATGCAAAAAACTTCTTTTAGAAATCACCAGGTTAAGCGATTCAGCTCGCAACGTTCTACCAGGCGAAAACCTGAAAACCAGCCCACGCGCGTGATCCTGTTCAATAAACCCTATGATGTTCTTCCGCAGTTCACCGATGAAGCAGGGCGTAAAACATTAAAAGAATTCATCCCGGTTCAGGGCGTTTATGCGGCTGGTCGTCTCGACCGCGATAGCGAAGGGTTACTGGTGCTGACTAATAATGGCGCGTTACAGGCGCGTTTAACCCAGCCGGGCAAACGCACCGGGAAAATCTATTATGTGCAGGTGGAAGGCATTCCTACGGAAGACGCTCTTGAAGCCTTGCGCAATGGCGTAACCTTAAATGATGGCCCTACCCTGCCCGCTGGCGTGGAATTGGCTGAAGAACCGGAGTGGTTATGGCCGCGTAATCCGCCAATTCGTGAACGAAAAAGTATTCCCACCAGCTGGCTGAAGATCACCTTATATGAAGGACGTAATCGCCAGGTACGCCGCATGACCGCCCATGTTGGTTTCCCCACACTGCGACTGATTCGCTATGCGATGGGGAGTTACACGCTGGATAATCTTGCTAATGGCGAATGGCGAGAAACCACAGAATAAGGAAGCACAATGTTTAAACCGCACGTTACCGTTGCCTGCGTGGTGCACGCAGAAGGCAAATTTTTAGTCGTTGAAGAGACGATTAATGGTAAAGCGTTATGGAACCAACCTGCCGGGCATCTGGAAGCAGATGAAACCTTAGTGGAAGCCGCCGCGCGTGAGCTGTGGGAAGAGACGGGCATCAGCGCGAAACCGCAACATTTCATCCGTATGCATCAGTGGATTGCGCCAGATAAAACGCCGTTTTTGCGTTTCCTCTTTGCCATTGAACTTGAGCAAATATGCCCGACCCAGCCTCATGACAGCGATATCGACTGCTGCCGTTGGGTCAGCGCCGAAGAAATTTTACAGGCGTCAAATCTTCGTTCGCCGCTGGTGGCGGAAAGTATTCGTTGTTATCAAAGCGGGCAACGCTATCCGCTGGAGATGATTGGCGATTTTAACTGGCCTTTTACAAAGGGTGTCATCTAAAAGGCTGCGTGATAGAATACGCCGCCTTGAAGTTCAATGTCGTGAGTGATCCAATGTCTGAAACCGCAAAAAAAGTAATCGTCGGCATGTCCGGCGGTGTCGATTCCTCCGTTTCTGCCTGGCTGTTGCAACAACAGGGATATCAGGTCGAAGGCCTGTTTATGAAGAACTGGGAAGAAGACGACGGTGAGGAATATTGCACGGCGGCAGCGGATCTGGCTGATGCCCAGGCTGTCTGCGACAAGCTCGGCATTGAACTGCACACCGTCAACTTTGCTGCTGAATACTGGGACAACGTCTTCGAACTGTTTCTTGCCGAATATAAAGCCGGTCGCACGCCGAATCCGGATATTCTGTGCAACAAAGAGATCAAATTTAAAGCCTTCCTCGAATTTGCCGCCGAAGATTTAGGTGCCGATTATATCGCTACCGGTCATTACGTTCGTCGCGCAGATGTCGATGGCAAGAGCCGCTTGCTGCGTGGTCTGGACAGCAACAAAGACCAGAGCTACTTCCTTTACACGCTTAGCCATGAGCAGATTGCGCAAAGCCTGTTCCCGGTCGGCGAACTGGAAAAACCGCAGGTGCGTAAGATTGCTGAAGATCTCGGTCTGGTTACCGCGAAGAAAAAAGACTCTACCGGCATTTGCTTTATTGGCGAACGTAAATTCCGCGAGTTCCTGGGGCGTTATCTCCCGGCGCAACCGGGCAAAATCATTACCGTTGATGGCGATGAAATTGGCGAACACCAGGGGCTGATGTATCACACCCTCGGTCAGCGTAAAGGTCTGGGTATCGGTGGCACTAAAGATGGCACCGAAGAACCGTGGTACGTCGTCGATAAAGACGTCGAGAATAACATTCTGGTTGTCGCGCAGGGTCATGAGCATCCACGTCTGATGTCTGTTGGGTTGATTGCCCAGCAGTTGCACTGGGTCGATCGTGAACCGTTCACCGGCACTATGCGTTATACGGTAAAAACCCGCTATCGCCAGACCGATATCCCCTGCACCGTCAAGGCGCTGGACGATGATCGCATTGAAGTGATTTTCGATGAACCCGTTGCCGCAGTGACTCCGGGTCAGTCTGCCGTCTTCTACAACGGTGAAGTGTGCCTCGGTGGCGGTATTATTGAGCAGCGTCTGCCGCTGCCGGTCTGATTATTATCTTTACTTAAAACAAGGAAGCAGTGAACGTGGCAAAGAATTACTATGACATCACCCTCGCCCTGGCCGGTATTTGTCAGTCGGCTCGCCTGGTGCAACAACTCGCTCACCAGGGGCATTGTGATGCCGATGCGCTACACGTTTCACTCAACAGTATTATTGATATGAACCCCAGCTCCACGCTGGCGGTTTTTGGCGGTAGCGAAGCCAACCTGCGCGTCGGGCTGGAAACCCTGCTCGGCGTGCTCAATGCCAGCAGCCGTCAGGGTTTGAACGCTGAGTTAACCCGCTACACCCTTAGCCTGATGGTGCTTGAGCGTAAACTTTCATCTGCCAAAGGTGCGCTCGACACTCTGGGCAACCGGATCAACGGCCTGCAACGCCAGCTCGAACACTTCGATTTACAGTCCGAAACGCTGATGAGCGCGATGGCCGCCATCTATGTTGATGTTATCAGCCCGCTTGGCCCGCGCATTCAGGTCACCGGTTCCCCTGCTGTACTGCAAAGCCCGCAGGTGCAGGCGAAAGTTCGCGCAACCCTGCTGGCAGGCATTCGCGCCGCCGTGCTCTGGCACCAGGTCGGCGGTGGACGTCTGCAACTGATGTTTTCTCGTAATCGCCTGACCACTCAGGCAAAACAAATTCTTGCTCATTTAACCCCGGAGTTGTGATCTATGGAATTATCCTCACTGACCGCCGTTTCCCCTGTCGATGGACGCTACGGCGATAAAGTCAGCGCGCTGCGCGGGATTTTCAGCGAATATGGTTTGCTGAAATTCCGTGTACAAGTTGAAGTACGTTGGCTGCAAAAACTAGCCGCGCACGCAGCGATCAAGGAAGTTCCTGCTTTTGCTGCCGACGCAATCGGTTACCTTGATGCAATCGTCGCTAATTTCAGCGAAGAAGATGCTGCACGCATCAAAACCATCGAGCGTACCACTAACCACGACGTTAAAGCGGTTGAGTATTTCCTGAAAGAAAAAGTGGCAGATATCCCGGAACTGCACGCGGTATCTGAATTCATTCACTTTGCCTGTACTTCGGAAGATATCAATAACCTCTCCCACGCGTTGATGCTGAAAACCGCGCGTGATGAAGTGATCCTGCCATACTGGCGTCAACTGATTGACGGTATTAAAGATCTCGCTATTCAGTACCGCGATATTCCGCTGCTGTCCCGTACCCACGGTCAGCCAGCCACGCCGTCAACCATCGGGAAAGAGATGGCTAACGTTGCCTACCGTATGGAACGCCAGTACCGCCAACTTAACCAGGTGGAGATCCTCGGCAAAATCAACGGCGCGGTCGGTAACTATAACGCCCACATTGCCGCTTACCCGGAAGTTGACTGGCATCAGTTTAGCGAAGAGTTCGTCACCTCGCTGGGTATTCAGTGGAACCCGTACACTACCCAGATCGAACCGCACGACTACATTGCCGAGCTGTTTGATTGCGTTGCGCGCTTTAACACTATTCTGATCGACTTTGACCGTGACGTCTGGGGTTATATCGCTCTTAACCACTTCAAACAGAAAACCATTGCTGGTGAGATTGGTTCTTCCACCATGCCGCATAAGGTTAACCCGATCGACTTCGAAAACTCCGAAGGGAACCTGGGGCTTTCCAACGCAGTGTTGCAGCACCTGGCCAGCAAACTGCCGGTTTCCCGCTGGCAGCGTGACTTGACCGACTCCACCGTGCTGCGTAACCTCGGCGTGGGTATTGGTTATGCACTGATTGCTTACCAGTCTACCCTGAAAGGCGTGAGCAAACTGGAAGTGAACCGTGACCATCTGCTGGATGAACTGGATCACAACTGGGAAGTGCTGGCTGAGCCGATCCAGACAGTCATGCGTCGCTATGGCATTGAAAAACCGTATGAAAAGCTGAAAGAGCTGACTCGCGGTAAGCGCGTTGACGCCGAAGGCATGAAGCAATTTATCGACGGTCTGGCGCTGCCAGAAGAAGAGAAAGCGCGCCTGAAAGCGATGACGCCGGCTAATTATATTGGTCGTGCCATCACGATGGTTGATGAGCTGAAATAATCCCCTGTCAAGGCCGGATGGCGATGCTGTCCGGCCTGCTTCTTAAGCTAATCTTTTCCTGTATTACCTCCCCTACCCGCTGGTTTAATTAATGTTTACTCCCATAAACACATAATCGCGTTACACTATTTTAATAATTAAGACAGGGAGAATAAAAATGCGCGTACTGGTTGTCGAAGACAATGCGTTGTTACGTCACCATCTTAAAGTTCAGATTCAGGACGCTGGTCATCAGGTCGATGACGCAGAAGATGCCAAAGAAGCAGATTATTATCTCAATGAACATTTACCGGATATTGCCATTGTCGATCTTGGCTTGCCTGATGAAGATGGCCTGTCGCTGATCCGCCGCTGGCGTAGCAATGATGTTTCACTACCGATTCTGGTATTAACCGCCCGTGAAAGCTGGCAGGACAAAGTCGAAGTCTTAAGTGCCGGTGCTGATGATTACGTGACCAAACCGTTTCATATTGAAGAGGTGATGGCGCGTATGCAGGCGTTGATGCGGCGTAATAGCGGTCTGGCTTCACAGGTTATTTCGCTGCCACCGTTTCAGGTTGATCTCTCCCGCCGTGAATTATCCATTAACGACGAAGTGATCAAACTGACCGCGTTTGAATACACCATTATGGAAACGCTAATCCGTAATAACGGCAAAGTGGTCAGCAAAGATTCGCTGATGTTACAGCTCTATCCGGATGCCGAATTGCGGGAAAGCCATACCATTGATGTATTAATGGGCCGACTGCGTAAGAAAATTCAGACGCAATATCCGCAAGAAGTGATTACCACCGTTCGCGGCCAGGGCTATCTGTTCGAATTGCGCTGATGAAAAAATTACTGCGTATTTTTTCCCCACTCTCGCTACGGGTTCGTTTTCTGTTGGCAACGGCAGCGGTAGTGCTGGTGCTTTCGCTTGCCTACGGGATGGTCGCGCTGATCGGTTATAGCGTCAGTTTCGATAAAACCACGTTTCGGCTGTTACGTGGTGAGAGCAACCTGTTCTATACCCTCGCGAAGTGGGAAAACAACAAATTGCATGTCGAATTGCCAGAAAATATCGACAAGCAAAGCCCTACTATGACACTGATCTATGATGAGAACGGGCAACTTTTATGGGCGCAGCGTGACGTTCCCTGGTTGATGAAAATGATCCAGCCTGACTGGCTGAAATCTAATGGCTTCCATGAAATAGAAGCGGATGTTAACGATACCAGCATCTTGCTGAGTGAAGATCATTCTATACAGCAACAGTTGCAGGAAGTACGGGAGGATGACGACGACGCTGAGATGACTCACTCGGTGGCAGTAAACATCTATCCGGCAACGTCGCAGATGCCGAAGTTAACCATTGTGGTGGTTGATACCATCCCTGTAGAGCTTAAAAGTTCCTATATGGTGTGGAGCTGGTTTGTCTATGTGCTCTCAGCCAACCTGCTGTTAGTGATCCCTCTGTTATGGGTCGCCGCCTGGTGGAGTTTACGCCCTATCGAAGCCCTGGCAAAAGAAGTCCGCGAACTGGAAGAGCACAACCGGGAACTACTCAACCCTACCACCACGAGGGAACTTACCAGCCTGGTACGTAACCTGAACCGACTGTTAAAAAGTGAGCGTGAACGTTACGACAAATACCGCACTACGCTCACCGACCTGACGCACAGTCTGAAAACACCGCTGGCGGTGCTGCAAAGTACGCTACGTTCCATGCGTAGTGAGAAGATGAGCGTCAGCGAAGCAGAGCCGGTAATGCTGGAACAAATCAGCCGCATCTCGCAACAAATTGGCTACTACCTGCATCGCGCCAGTATGCGCGGTGGAACATTACTTAGCCGCGAATTGCATCCTGTCGCCCCACTGCTGGACAATCTCACCTCGGCGCTGAACAAAGTTTATCAGCGTAAAGGGGTTAATATTTCCCTCGATATCTCGCCAGAAATCAGCTTTGTGGGTGAGCAGAATGATTTTGTCGAAGTGATGGGCAACGTACTGGATAACGCCTGTAAATACTGTCTTGAGTTTGTCGAAATTTCAGCCAGACAAACCGATGATCATCTCTATATTGTGGTCGAGGATGATGGCCCCGGTATCCCGAAAAGCAAGCGTGAAGTGGTCTTCGACCGTGGTCAACGTGTTGACACTTTGCGCCCAGGACAAGGTGTCGGTCTGGCAGTCGCACGTGAAATTACCGAGCAATACGACGGAAAAATCATCGCCGGAGAGAGTATGCTCGGCGGTGCAAGAATGGAAGTGATTTTTGGTCGCCAGCATTCTTCGCCAAAGAGTGAATAAATATGCCCTTTCTTCACGCATTACGTTAAGCATCCGTTATAATCGGTTGCAGATACCAGCCTGTGGATGCTTAACATGGAATACCAACTTACCCTTAACTGGCCCGATTTTCTTGAACGCCACTGGCAGAAACGTCCGGTAGTGTTAAAACGCGGCTTTAATAATTTTATTGACCCAATCTCTCCAGACGAGTTAGCGGGTCTGGCGATGGAAAGCGAAGTCGACAGTCGGCTGGTCAGTCACCAGGATGGTAAATGGCAGGTCAGCCACGGTCCATTCGAAAGCTACGATCATCTCGGTGAGACCAACTGGTCATTGCTGGTGCAGGCAGTAAATCACTGGCATGAACCAACCGCCGCGCTGATGCGTCCGTTTCGTGAACTGCCGGACTGGCGCATTGACGACCTGATGATCTCATTTTCCGTACCCGGCGGCGGCGTCGGCCCGCATCTCGATCAATACGATGTGTTTATTATCCAGGGAACCGGTCGTCGTCGCTGGCGAGTGGGCGAAAAGCTGCAAATGAAACAGCACTGCCCGCACCCGGATCTGTTACAGGTCGATCCGTTCGAAGCAATCATCGATGAAGAGCTGGAGCCTGGCGATATTCTTTATATTCCGCCGGGATTCCCGCACGAAGGCTACGCGCTGGAAAATGCGATGAACTACTCTGTCGGTTTTCGTGCGCCCAATACGCGGGAGCTGATCAGCGGTTTTGCCGATTATGTTCTGCAACGTGAGCTGGGCGGTAATTATTACAGCGATCCGGATATCCCTCCTCGCGCCCATCCGGCTGATGTTCTGCCGCAAGAGATGGATAAACTGCGTGAGATGATGCTTGAACTGATCAACCAGCCGGAACACTTTAAGCAATGGTTTGGCGAGTTTATTTCCCAGTCACGTCATGAACTGGATATCGCGCCGCCAGAGCCGCCTTATCAGCCGGATGAAATCTACGATGCGCTGAAACAAGGTGATGTGCTGGTGCGCCTGGGTGGTCTGCGCGTATTGCGCATTGGTGATGATGTATACGCCAATGGTGAAAAGATCGATTCTCCGCACCGTCCGGCACTGGATGCGCTCGCCAGTAATATTGTGCTGACTGCCGAGAATTTTGGCGATGCGCTGGAAGATCCGTCATTCCTCGCGATGCTCGCGGCGCTGGTCAATAGCGGGTATTGGTTCTTCGAAGGGTAAGTTTGGATGTAAGCCGGATGCGGCATCACATGCCGCATCCCTTTTCGCTTACTTCCGTTGCGCCGTTAACTCGGCAATACGCACGATCACCTGCACCGCTTTTTCCATTCCTTCCAGGGTCACAAACTCATGTTTACCATGATAGTTGTAACCGCCAGTGAACAGGTTCGGGCACGGTAATCCCATAAACGACAACTGCGCGCCGTCGGTGCCGCCACGGATCGGCTTCAGATCCGGTTCAATATCACAATCGCGCATCGCCTGCTGGGCGATATCGAGAATATGCGGATGATCCACAATTTTCTCGCGCATGTTGTAGTAACTGTCTTCAATCACCAGTTCAATGTAGCAATCAGGGTGCAGCCCTTTGCCCACTTTCTTGGCAATCTCCATCATCTTACGTTTACGCGCTTCAAACTGTTTACGATCGAAATCACGAATGATGTAGTGCATATCGGCGCGCTCAACGGTGCCTTTCATGCTCGTCAGGTGATAAAAACCTTCATAACCTTCGGTAGTTTCTGGGCTTTCATCCGCCGGAACTTCTGCATGAATGCGTGCAGCCAGCGATAGCGCGTTAACCATCACGCCTTTTGCCGAGCCAGGGTGAACGTTGTTACCGACAATTTTGATATTCACCGATGCGGCGTTGAAGTTTTCAAACTCCAGTTCGCCTACGCCACCACCATCGACGGTGTAAGCCCAACGAGCATCAAAGGCATCAACATCAAAGTGTTTCGCCCCTTTCCCCACTTCTTCATCTGGCGTAAAGGCGACGCGAATATCGCCATGCGGAATGTTTTTCTGCTGCAATACCGCCAGCGCGGTCATAATTTCCGCAATACCGGCTTTATCGTCAGCGCCCAATAGCGTTTTGCCATCGGTGGTGATCAGCGTCTGCCCCAGCAATTGATGCAGAACCGGGAACATCACTGGTGACAAGACTTCGTCGCCAATACCCAGCGCGATGTCGCCACCACGATAGTTTTCAACAATTTGCGGATTTACATTTTTACCGCTGCAATCCGGAGAGGTATCCACATGAGAAATAAAACCAATCGCCGGGATATCGCCAGGAACGTTAGCCGGTAACGTCGCCATTAGCGTTCCTTTCTCACTTAAGGTCACATTGATAAGCCCCATCTCTTCGAGCTGATCTTTCAACAAATGCAATAACTTCCACTGACCTTCCGTGCTGGGAACCTGTCTCACTCCCGCTTTTGATTGGGTATCCAGAGACACGTAGTTCAAAAAACGCTCAAGTAGTTTATCCATGTAGTCACCCTCACTTTTCGTGACAACATTATTAAGAAGCAAGAAAAGACAAATATTGCGTCAGGTCACTTTTACCCCTGCAAGCGGGAATATTTATCAACATTACCTTAATCAATATAAAGCTAAGCCAGTAATTCACAACAAGGATTGGCGATTCCGATGGTTTGCCGTAGAATTACCGCCCTCATTAAGAGTCACCAAGGTGGTTAACCACAAACCCCGCATCGGTAAGCCATCCGTTGCGTTTACATGGGACAGAGTAAAAAATTGAATAAACAACCGAGTTCGCTTTCACCGCTGGTGCAATTGGCGGGAATTCGCAAATGCTTTGATGGTAAAGAAGTCATTCCCCAGCTTGATCTGACTATCAACAATGGCGAGTTCCTCACGCTGCTTGGCCCTTCTGGCTGCGGTAAAACAACCGTTCTTCGCCTGATTGCGGGTCTGGAAACTGTTGATTCCGGGCGCATCATGCTGGATAACGAGGACATCACCCACGTTCCGGCGGAAAACCGCTATGTGAACACCGTTTTCCAAAGCTACGCGTTATTCCCCCACATGACCGTATTCGAAAATGTGGCCTTTGGGTTGCGTATGCAAAAAACCCCCGCTGCTGAAATTACGCCTCGCGTGATGGAAGCCCTGCGGATGGTACAACTGGAAACCTTCGCTCAACGCAAACCGCATCAACTCTCTGGCGGTCAGCAGCAACGCGTGGCCATTGCCCGCGCAGTGGTTAACAAGCCTCGTCTGTTGTTGCTTGATGAATCGCTTTCCGCGCTGGATTACAAACTGCGCAAACAGATGCAGAACGAGTTAAAAGCGTTACAGCGAAAACTTGGCATTACTTTCGTCTTCGTTACCCACGACCAAGAAGAGGCACTCACTATGTCTGACCGGATTGTGGTGATGCGCGATGGTCGCATTGAACAAGACGGCACACCACGTGAAATCTACGAAGAACCCAAAAACCTGTTTGTTGCCGGATTCATTGGCGAAATCAATATGTTTAACGCCACGGTGATCGAACGTCTCGACGAGCAACGCGTACGCGCCAACGTTGAAGGCCGCGAGTGTAATATCTACGTTAACTTCGCCGTTGAACCTGGGCAAAAACTGCATGTTCTGTTACGCCCGGAAGACTTACGCGTTGACGAAATCAACGATGATAACCACGTCGAAGGGCTGATTGGTTACGTTCGCGAGCGTAACTACAAAGGCATGACGCTGGAGTCGGTTGTCGAACTGGAAAATGGCAAGATGGTGATGGTCAGCGAATTCTTCAACGAAGACGATCCTGACTTTGACCACTCACTCGACCAGAAAATGGCCATTAATTGGGTAGAAAGCTGGGAGGTCGTACTGGCTGATGAAGAACACAAGTAAGTTCCAGAATGTAGTGATTGTCACTATCGTCGGTTGGCTTGTGTTGTTTGTCTTTCTGCCCAACCTGATGATCATTGGCACCAGCTTTTTGACCCGCGACGACGCGAGTTTCGTCAAAATGGTCTTTACGCTGGATAACTACACACGTCTGCTCGATCCGCTCTATTTTGAAGTGCTCGTGCACTCACTGAATATGGCGCTGATCGCCACTCTCGCCTGCCTGGTGCTGGGCTACCCGTTTGCCTGGTTTCTGGCAAAACTGCCGCATAAAGTGCGACCGCTGCTGCTGTTTCTGCTGATTGTTCCGTTCTGGACAAACTCGCTGATTCGTATCTACGGGCTAAAAATTTTCCTCAGCACCAAAGGCTATCTCAACGAGTTCCTGCTGTGGCTGGGCGTTATTGATACCCCAATTCGCATCATGTTCACCCCCAGCGCGGTGATTATCGGTCTGGTTTACATTCTGCTGCCGTTTATGGTGATGCCACTCTATTCCAGTATTGAAAAACTGGATAAACCTTTACTGGAAGCGGCGCGCGATCTCGGTGCCAGCAAATTGCAGACTTTTATCCGTATTATTATTCCGCTGACGATGCCGGGAATTATTGCCGGATGTCTGCTGGTGATGCTGCCAGCTATGGGCTTGTTCTATGTATCCGACCTGATGGGTGGTGCGAAAAACCTGCTGATCGGTAACGTCATCAAGGTTCAGTTCCTTAATATTCGCGACTGGCCGTTTGGCGCCGCCACCAGCATTACGCTGACTATCGTAATGGGCCTGATGTTGCTGGTTTACTGGCGCGCTTCTCGTTTGCTGAATAAGAAGGTGGAACTCGAATGATCGGTCGACTGCTTCGCGGCGGTTTTATGACCGCTATCTACGCGTACCTGTATATCCCAATCATTATTTTGATTGTGAACTCCTTTAACAGCTCGCGCTTTGGCATCAACTGGCAGGGTTTTACCACCAAATGGTATAGCCTGCTGATGAACAACGACAGCCTGTTACAGGCAGCGCAGCATTCACTAACAATGGCGGTGTTTTCGGCGACGTTTGCTACGCTTATCGGTTCACTGACGGCAGTTGCACTGTACCGTTATCGCTTTCGTGGTAAGCCGTTCGTTAGCGGAATGCTGTTTGTGGTGATGATGTCACCAGATATCGTGATGGCGATTTCGCTGCTGGTGCTGTTTATGCTGCTGGGTATTCAGCTTGGCTTCTGGTCGCTGCTGTTCTCGCATATCACCTTCTGCCTGCCATTTGTGGTGGTGACAGTGTATTCGCGCCTGAAAGGTTTTGATGTGCGGATGCTGGAAGCGGCGAAAGATCTCGGCGCCAGCGAATTTACCATTCTACGGAAAATCATTTTGCCACTGGCAATGCCAGCTGTGGCTGCGGGCTGGGTGCTAAGCTTTACCCTGTCGATGGACGATGTGGTAGTTTCGTCGTTTGTCACCGGACCGAGCTATGAAATTCTGCCGTTAAAAATTTATTCGATGGTCAAAGTCGGCGTATCGCCGGAAGTTAACGCGCTGGCAACCATATTACTGGTGCTGTCGCTGGTAATGGTAATTGCCAGCCAGCTTATTGCTCGTGATAAAACGAAAGGTAACACAGGGGACGTTAAATGAAAAAATGGTCACGCCACCTGCTCGCGGCGGGTGCTCTGGCACTGGGCATGAGCGCCGCTCACGCCGATGACAACAACACGCTGTATTTCTACAACTGGACCGAGTACGTGCCGCCAGGACTGCTTGAACAGTTCACCAAAGAAACCGGTATTAAGGTTATCTATTCGACTTACGAGTCGAACGAAACCATGTATGCCAAGCTGAAAACGTACAAAGACGGTGCCTATGACCTGGTGGTTCCTTCAACCTATTACGTCGATAAAATGCGTAAAGAAGGGATGATCCAGAAGATCGACAAGTCGAAGTTAACGAACTTCAGCAATCTCGATCCAGACATGCTCAACAAGCCTTTTGACCCGAATAACGACTACTCCATTCCGTATATCTGGGGTGCGACGGCGATTGGCGTTAACGGTGATGCGGTGGATCCGAAATCCGTTACCAGCTGGGCCGATCTGTGGAAGCCTGAGTACAAAGGCAGCCTGCTGCTGACCGACGATGCCCGTGAAGTGTTCCAGATGGCGCTGCGTAAGCTGGGCTATTCCGGTAACACCACCGATCCGAAAGAGATTGAAGCTGCATATAACGAGCTGAAAAAACTGATGCCAAACGTCGCAGCGTTTAACTCCGATAACCCGGCTAACCCGTACATGGAAGGCGAAGTTAACCTCGGCATGATCTGGAACGGTTCTGCTTTCGTTGCGCGCCAGGCGGGTACGCCAATTGACGTGGTGTGGCCGAAAGAAGGCGGCATTTTCTGGATGGACAGCCTGGCGATCCCGGCAAATGCCAAAAACAAAGAAGGCGCGCTGAAATTGATCAACTTCCTGCTGCGCCCGGATGTGGCAAAACAGGTTGCCGAAACTATCGGTTATCCAACGCCAAACCTTGCGGCGCGTAAGCTGTTAAGCCCGGAAGTAGCGAACGATAAAACGCTCTACCCGGATGCTGAAACCATTAAAAATGGTGAATGGCAGAATGACGTTGGCGCAGCCAGCAGCATTTATGAAGAGTATTATCAGAAGCTGAAAGCAGGACGTTAATTCAGCAAACGGGCGGTGGTATTACCGCCCGTTTTTTATTTAGCAAGGATGTGGCTAATGAGTCAGGACAGTAAAGTGTTATCCCGCGCTTTTCTCGGTATCGGTCTGATATTGCTCGTTATTTCTGCAATTATCTTTTATTACCATTTTACTTTTACCAAAAGCGCGGTTCATACAGAAGGAATCATTGTTGATGCCGTCTGGTACAACAATCATTCAAACGACGTCGGTGATAATGGTTCCTGGTATCCAGTGGTTGCCTTTCGCCCTACACCAGATTACACGCTAATTTTTAATTCAAATATTGGTAGTGATTTTTATGAAGATAGCGAAGGTGACAAAGTCAATGTCTATTATCCGCCAGGGCATCCAGAAGAAGCCGAAATAAACAATCCCTGGGTTAATTTTTTTGAATGGGGCTTTGTTGGCATAGCAGGCATTATTTTCGGTGGTATCGGTCTAATAATCATGGTCCCCTCCTCTAAAAAATCACGCAGGAACAGGAAGTCCCGCCCATGAAAAAATTCATACGAGTAAAAGTTAAAAGAGGCCGATAAAGTGCGCGTGTATTATGCCGGATGCGGCGTTAACGCCTTATCAGGCCTACAAAACCCGCAAATTCAATTAATTGCGCCCTATCGTAGGCCTGATAAGCGTAGCGCATCAGGCTATTACTCCTGATTTATAATCCCTTCAGCAACTTTTCAACAAACTCTGGCACCACCAGGCTTGCCGGGCCGTAATATTTCTCGGCAAATTCGTTACCAACCTGGCTCGGCTCAAGATTGAGTTCCACGGTGTGCGCGCCATGCAATTTTGCTTCATGAACAAAACCGGCCGCCGGATAAACATGCCCGGATGTGCCAATGGCAATGAAAATATCCGCCATCGCCAGTGCCATATAAATTTCATCCATGCCAAGCGGCATTTCGCCAAACCACACCACGTGCGGGCGCAGCGGAGCCGGAAACTGGCAGCAATGACATTTATCTTCTGGCGTAACATCACCAGTCCAGTCGAGAACCTGCCCGCTTTGCGAACAACGTACTTTCAGCAATTCTCCATGCATATGAATCACATTGGTATTGCCTGCGCGTTCATGCAGGTTATCGATATTCTGCGTCACCAGCAAAAAGCGGTCGCCGAGGGCATCTTGCAGTTTAGCCAGCGCAAGATGCGCGGCGTTAGGCTGTATTTCTGGCTGCTGTAACTGTCGGCGACGAGCGTTATAAAACGCTTGCACCAGTTCAGGGTCGCGATCAAAGCCCTCTGGCGTCGCAACATCTTCAACACGATGTTCTTCCCACAGGCCATCTGCGGCGCGAAAGGTACGAATACCTGATTCCGCAGAAATACCAGCCCCTGTCAGTACGAGTACTCTTGGTTTTTCCATTGCTTCCGACACCACTTTATCTCTGAAAAAAATACGCTGACGTAAACGCTCGCGCAGGCGGCGTTTATTTTTACGAAAACGACTTAACCGATGACCCCGACGCGACAGCATAGCAACCTCTGTTGTTTAATCGGTTAGATGTAGGAAGGCAGCTCCACGCATTCCGCCTGCATCACCGTGGCGCGCGCGTTCAATGCGCGGAACACGAGCTACAGGTAAGAGATGACGAGGCAGCCTGTCCGCCAGTTGCGTTGTGATTGCCGGGAAATTGGATAAACCACCGCCAATGACCACCAGATCAGGGTCAATAATGGTCAGGATGTTTCCCAGACAAACCGCTAATAGATCCAGATAACGCTCAACATGCGCCCTTGCCTGCTCATCGCCTTGATCATAAAGCGCAATAATTTCGGGAGCCTGCAACGGTTGATGATAATAGTGTTGATACAGCCACGCAAAACCGCGACCAGACAGATAATTTTCAATGCAGCCATGCTGACCACAGCCGCAGCGGCGTAATGGGAAATCAAGCCCCATCATGGTTAACGCATCGACCGGCAGACGCATATGACCAAACTCGCCGGTAATATAGCTTTTACCCGTCACCGCTTTACCGTTAAACACCAGTCCACCGCCAACGCCGGTGCCGAGAATTAACCCCATCACCAGCGGATATTGGGTAAATTCATCATCCCAGGCTTCAGAAAGGGCAAAACAGTTCGCGTCATTATCAAGTCGCACATCGCGCTCAAGACGTGCGCTCAGGTCGGCACGCAGCGGTTTACCGCTGGCAGCGGGGACATTGGCGGCATACAGCGTGCCATCTTCTGTTTCCGGCATTCCCGGAATACCGATGCCGACAGAACCTTTACAGCCAAAACGCTGATCGGCTTCGACGACCAGCTCGCACACTGCATCTAAAAATGCGTCATAGCTGTTACGCGGTGTCGGCACCCGCTTTTCCCACTGCAACTGCCGACTGCTATCAAATACGCCAAGCGCAATTTTTGTTCCACCAATATCAAACCCGTAATACATTGCCGCTCCTTGTTTTAATGTACTGCCTTTACTGGCCGCTAAGGACTCGCGCAGGGTCAA
This sequence comes from Escherichia sp. MOD1-EC6819, assembly GCF_002965765.1. Classification (NCBI taxonomy): domain Bacteria; kingdom Pseudomonadati; phylum Pseudomonadota; class Gammaproteobacteria; order Enterobacterales; family Enterobacteriaceae; genus Escherichia; species Escherichia sp. MOD1-EC6819. The sequence continues at coordinate 60,174 of NZ_PTRG01000009.1, forward strand.
TATTGCTGGCGCGCCGCGCCGGATACCAACTTGCCAAAAGACTCAGCAACAATGCTGTGACCAGTACGTAGAAGACATCCAGCCAGTGCAATTCCGATGGCAGGAAGTCAATAAAATAGATATCGCTGGAGAGGAACTGATGACCGATCAGCTTTTCAATCCACTCGATGATCGGAGTAAGTTGCAGCGAAACCACTACGCCGATAATCACACCACACAAGCTGCCGAACAACCCTGCCAGTAATCCATACCAGACAAAAATGGCGCGAATTAAACCGTCTTTCGCGCCCAGCGTTCTTAATACTGCGATATCGCCACTCTTGTCTTTTACCGCCATCACTAAAGTGGAGACGATGTTGAAACAGGCCACGCCAATCACCAGTACCATCGCCAGATACATAATGGCGCGGATCATCTGGATATCACGATACATATAGCCGTAAGTGCCGATCCAGCTCTTGATATAAACATAGCTATTGGTCACTTCGCCCGCGTCACGCACCAGTTTGTTGGCGTTAAATACATCCGTCATTTTAAGGGCAATACCTGACACACTGGAACCCATATCAAGATATTGTTGGGCATCCGCCAGCGGGATCATGGCAAAACTGTGATCGAGTTGACCGCTCAGCTGCAAAATTCCGGCAATTTGCAAGCGCACACGTTTTGGCTGCATCAGTTTATGCTCGGGATTCGAATTTGGGATCATGATCGACACCCAATCGCCCTGCTTCACTTTTAACGCATCCGCTACGCCTTTGCCGATAATAATCTGCTGCTCACCGGCTTTAAAATTGTTCCAGGCATCACCCTGAACAAACGAGGGCAGCGCACTTAGGCGCTGTTCCTGTTGCGGATCAACCCCTTTAACCTGAAGCGCGCGCAGATTTGCTCCGCTTTCCACCAGCCCCGTGAAATTGATATACGGCGCAGCAGCGGCAATACCTGGCACTTTTTGCACGTTATCCAGTGCTTCCTGCCAGTTAGTCCACGGCTGATCCACTGCTTCAATTTCGCCATGCGGTACTACCGCCAGAATGCGGTTATTCAGTTCACGTTCAAAGCCGTTCATCGCGCTTAAGCCGACGATCAATACCGCCACGCCAAGTGCAATGCCAATGGTAGAAATGACGGAGATCAGCGACACCATGCCGCCACGCCGCCGTCCGCGACTAAAACGCAGACCAATTAATAACGATAAAGGCATCGCCATTACTCCGCCCCCATCAGGCTCAGTTCCGCCGTCAGACGACCATCACGCATTTCTAACTGGCGGCTCATACGTTTCGCCAGTTGCAGATCGTGAGTAACCACCAGGAAGGCGGTGCCCTGCAAGCGATTCAACTCCCCAAGCAACTGGAAGATGCTGTCGGCGTTACGTGCGTCAAGGTTACCGGTAGGTTCATCTGCCAGTACCAGACGCGGGTTATTGACCAGCGCACGGGCAATCGCCACACGCTGACGTTCGCCGCCGGAAAGTTCGGATGGACGGTGATTCGCGCGATGCTCCAGCCCCACCGCTTTTAACATTTCCAACGCTCGACTGTTGATTTCAGCGGGCTTTTTCTTGCCAATCAGCAGCGGCATAGCTACGTTTTCCAGGGCGGTAAAATCCGGTAGCAGGTGGTGAAACTGATAAATAAAGCCCAGCTTCTGGTTGCGCAGTTCTGCTTTTGCCGCCGACGACAGTTTGCTCATCGGCTGACCGTTAAAAATCACATCGCCGGAAGTTGGCGTATCCAGCCCGCCCAGCAGGTGCAGTAAGGTACTTTTACCGGAACCTGAGCTGCCGACGATAGCCATCATTTCGCCTTCACCCACGCTGAAACTGACATTGTGCAGCACGTCGGTTTGCACACTGCCTTCCTGATAGCGTTTGCACAGGTTGTCGCATTGCAACAGGATCTTATTCATAACGTAAAGCCTCAGCGGGTTGAGTGGCGGCAGCGCGCCAGGAAGGGTAAAGCGTAGAAAGCAGCGCGATAGCCATCGCCACCAGCGCAATAATAATGACCTGTAAAGGTTCGATAGCGACCGGCAGCGCCGCGCCATCAAGCAGGACGCCGATTATCGGCATCAGATTATTCAACTGGCTGGCAAGCAGCGCACCAAGCGCCGCGCCCAGGATCGCACCAATAATTCCGGCGCTGGCACCCTGTACCATAAAGACCATCATGATTTGTCGCGGAGTTAAACCTTGCGTTTGCAAAATCGCCACTTCGCCCTGCTTCTCCATCACCATCAGCCCCAGCGAGGTAATAATGTTAAACGCCGCAACGGCGACAATCAGGCTCAGCAGCAAGCCCATCATATTTTTTTCCATACGCACGGCCTGGAACAGCTCACCTTTACGGTCGCGCCAGTCCTGCCATTTACTGCCTTCTGGCAGTTTTTGCTGGCTTAACGAATCCACTTTCAGCGGCTCATCCAGCCACAGACGCCAGCCGGTGATATTACCTGCCGGATAACGCATCAGACGCGAGGCATCCTCAATATTCACCAGCATTTCATAGCCGTCGACTTCACTGTTGGCGGCAAAAGTGCCAATCACATTGAACAGACGCTGACTTGGAATACGCCCCATCGGCGTGAACTGGCTGGCGGAAGGCACCATCACGCGGATTTGGTCGCCGCGATTGACACCTAACTGTGAGGCAAGCTGTTCACCGAGGATGACATTATATTTCCCCGGCTCGAGGTTGGCTTGCTTCACATTGACCAGATACGGGGTTAGCGGATCTTTTTGCGCCGGATCGATACCTAGCATGACGCCTACCGCCACGCTGCGTGCGCTTTGCAGCACCACATCACCAGTAGTGATAGGCGCGACGCGATTTACGCCGTCCAGTTTGACTGCCGATTCCGGGAGTTTCTGCGGGTTAAGAGAGCCCTGCTCCGAAGAGAGGATCGCCTGTGGCATCAGGCCAAGGATGTTGTTTTGCAGCTCGCGCTCAAAGCCGTTCATCACTGACAATACTGTGACCAGCGCCATCACCCCGAGGGTAATGCCGATGGTAGAAAGCCAGGAGACGAAACGACCGAAGCGATCCGCTGCACGCCCACGCATGTAACGCAGGCCAATAAATAGAGCGACAGGTTGGTACATGAAATCCGTCTGGTTGCTGTTAGCAAAGACACGAGTATATAAGCGAAAGCAGGATGGGTAAACGCCTGAACTGTAAGTGATCATCAGGGCTAATCTGAAAAGCATCCATAAATCAATCGGCTAAATTGCCATATTTTACCAGCAGGCTTGCAGCCTGATCTTAATCTGAAAAATCATCTAATACAGACAGATACCCATTACACCTCGGTTAATAACCAGCAGGATCAGTTGTTGGTAAATTAATAAAAGAGCGTGTTCTTCTGATGAAACAAAAAGAACTATGGATTAACCAGATCAAAGGGTTATGCATCTGTCTGGTGGTGGTTTATCACTCGGTAATCACCTTTTACCCGCATCTGACCACTTTTCAGCATCCGTTATCGGAAGTACTGAGTAAATGCTGGATCTATTTCAATCTTTACCTTGCGCCCTTCCGTATGCCGGTCTTTTTCTTTATCTCCGGCTATTTGATTCGCCGCTATATCGACAGTGTGCCGTGGGGAAATTGTCTCGATAAACGGATCTGGAGCATCTTCTGGGTGCTGGCGCTGTGGGGTATCGTCCAGTGGCTGGCGCTGAGCGCACTGAATCAGTGGCTGGCACCTGAGCGCGATTACAGCAATGCCTCCAATGCCGCTTATGCCGATTCCACCGGTGAGTTCCTGCACGGGATGCTCACCGCCAGCACCAGCTTGTGGTATCTGTACGCTTTAATTGTCTATTTCGTGATATGTAAAATTTTTAATCGCCAGGCTCTGCCGTTATTCGCCCTGTTTGTACTGATGAGTGTGGCTGTTAATTTCGTTCCCACGCCGTGGTGGGGAATGAACAGTGTGATCCGCAATTTGCCTTATTACAGCCTTGGCGCTTGGTTTGGCGCAACATTAATGACCTGTGTTAAAGAAGTACCGTTGCGCCGCCATCTGCTGATGTCTTCGCTGCTGGCCGTTCTGGCGGTCAGTGCCTGGTTGTTTAACGTGTCGCTACTCCTGTCGCTGGTATCGATTGTGGTGATCATGAAGCTGTTTTATCAGTACGAGCAGCGTTTCGGTATGCGCTCCTCCAGCCTGCTGAATGTGATTGGTTCCAACACCATTGCCATCTACACCACCCATCGCATTCTGGTAGAGATATTCATCTTGAGTCTGATTCCGCAAATGAACACAGCACGCTGGTCGCCGCAACTCGAACTGACGCTCCTGCTGGTTTACCCCTTTGTCAGTTTGTTGATTTGTACTGTTGCTGGCTTGTTGGTACGCAAAATTTCACAACGCGCATTCAGCGATCTGTTGTTCTCCCCGCCTTCTCTGCCTGCAACCAGTTACTCTCGCTAAGCCATCGCCCCAGCCGGGGCGATTCAATTTGCTAAACCATGTCGATTCCGGATAATGAACAGCATTGCTTATCAGAGATATGCCCCCATATGTTGAGGCATATCCTAACGAGAATCTGACAACCGTTATGCCTGAACAATATCGTTATACGCTGCCCGTCAAAGCGGGTGAACAGCGTCTGCTGGGCGAGTTAACCGGCGCTGCCTGTGCGACGCTGGTAGCGGAAATTGCCGAACGTCACGCCGGACCGGTGGTGCTCATCGCACCAGATATGCAAAATGCTCTGCGTTTGCATGATGAAATCAGCCAGTTCACCGACCAGATGGTGATGAATCTGGCGGACTGGGAAACCCTCCCTTACGACAGTTTTTCGCCTCATCAGGATATTATCTCCTCGCGTCTTTCCACCCTTTACCAGTTACCAACAATGCAGCGTGGTGTACTGATTGTTCCGGTAAATACGCTTATGCAGCGCGTTTGCCCGCACAGTTTTCTCCACGGTCATGCGCTGGTGATGAAAAAAGGTCAGCGCCTGTCACGAGATGCATTGCGTACCCAACTGGACAGCGCCGGTTATCGCCATGTTGATCAGGTAATGGAGCACGGTGAATACGCCACGCGCGGTGCGTTGTTGGATCTCTTCCCGATGGGGAGTGAGCTGCCTTATCGTCTTGATTTCTTTGATGATGAAATTGACAGCCTGCGAGTATTTGATGTCGATAGCCAGCGCACGCTGGAGGAAGTTGAAGCCATCAACCTACTGCCCGCACACGAATTTCCGACCGATAAAGCGGCAATTGAACTGTTCCGCAGTCAGTGGCGTGATTCTTTCGAAGTAAAACGCGATCCAGAACATATTTATCAACAAGTGAGCAAAGGCACATTGCCTGCCGGGATCGAGTACTGGCAACCGCTGTTCTTCAGCGAACCGTTGCCGCCACTGTTCAGTTATTTCCCTGCAAATACACTGCTGGTGAATACTGGCGATCTGGAAAACAGTGCCGAACGTTTCCAGGCTGACACGCTGGCGCGTTTTGAGAATCGCGGCGTCGATCCGATGCGTCCACTACTGCCGCCACAATCGCTCTGGCTGCGGGTCGATGAACTGTTCTCAGAGCTGAAAAACTGGCCGCGTGTACAGCTAAAAAATGAACATTTACCGACAAAAGCAGCGAATGCCAATTTAGGCTTTCAGAAACTGCCAGACCTTGCCGTTCAGGCGCAGCAAAAAGCCCCGCTGGATGCGCTGCGTAAATTTCTTGAATCTTTCGACGGCCCGGTGGTGTTCTCGGTAGAAAGTGAAGGTCGCCGTGAAGCACTCGGTGAACTGCTCACCCGTATTAAAATTGCTCCGCAACGCATTATGCGCCTCGATGAGGCCAGCGACCGTGGGCGTTATCTGATGATTGGCGCTGCCGAACATGGTTTTGTCGATACGGTGCGTAATCTGGCACTGATTTGCGAAAGCGATCTGCTCGGTGAACGCGTTGCCCGTCGTCGTCAGGATTCTCGCCGCGCCATCAACCCCGATACACTGATCCGCAACCTCGCGGAACTGCATATTGGTCAGCCGGTGGTGCATCTGGAGCACGGTGTCGGGCGCTATGCCGGAATGACCACGCTGGAAGCTGGCGGCATTACTGGCGAGTATCTGATGCTCACCTATGCCAACGACGCCAAACTGTATGTTCCGGTGTCGTCGCTGCATCTGATTAGCCGTTACGCGGGTGGTGCAGAAGAAAATGCCCCGCTGCATAAACTTGGCGGCGATGCGTGGTCACGCGCTCGGCAGAAAGCGGCAGAAAAAGTGCGTGATGTGGCGGCGGAATTGCTGGATATCTACGCTCAACGCGCCGCCAAAGAGGGTTTCGCGTTTAAACACGATCGTGAGCAATATCAATTGTTCTGCGACAGCTTCCCGTTCGAAACCACGCCGGATCAGGCGCAGGCCATTAATGCGGTGCTTAGCGACATGTGTCAGCCGCTGGCAATGGATCGTCTGGTGTGCGGCGATGTTGGCTTTGGTAAAACAGAAGTAGCGATGCGCGCCGCTTTCCTGGCGGTAGAGAACCACAAGCAGGTGGCGGTGCTGGTGCCAACAACTCTGCTCGCGCAGCAGCATTACGACAACTTCCGCGACCGTTTCGCCAACTGGCCGGTACGCATCGAAATGATCTCCCGTTTCCGCAGCGCCAAAGAGCAGACGCAAATCCTTACGGAAGTGGCGGAAGGGAAAATCGATATTCTGATCGGTACGCACAAACTGCTGCAAAGTGACGTCAAGTTTAAAGATTTAGGCCTGCTGATTGTCGATGAAGAACACCGCTTCGGGGTGCGTCATAAAGAGCGCATTAAAGCGATGCGCGCGAACGTGGATATTCTGACACTTACCGCAACGCCGATCCCACGAACGCTGAATATGGCGATGAGCGGAATGCGCGATCTGTCGATTATCGCCACGCCGCCCGCCCGTCGTCTGGCAGTTAAAACCTTTGTCCGTGAGTACGACAGTCTGGTGGTCAGAGAGGCTGTCCTGCGTGAAATTCTGCGCGGGGGACAGGTTTATTATCTCTACAATGATGTGGAAAACATCCAGAAAGCCGCCGAACGGCTGGCAGAACTGGTGCCAGAAGCGCGGATCGCCATCGGTCACGGGCAGATGCGTGAGCGCGAACTGGAACGGGTGATGAATGATTTCCATCATCAGCGTTTTAACGTGCTGGTTTGTACCACAATTATCGAAACCGGGATCGACATCCCTACCGCCAACACCATTATTATTGAACGCGCAGATCACTTCGGTCTGGCGCAACTACACCAGTTGCGCGGCCGCGTCGGACGTTCGCATCACCAGGCATATGCATGGCTGCTGACGCCGCACCCGAAAGCGATGACTACCGATGCGCAAAAACGTCTCGAAGCGATTGCTTCTCTGGAAGACCTTGGCGCGGGCTTTGCGCTGGCAACGCACGATCTGGAGATTCGCGGCGCCGGTGAACTGCTCGGCGAAGAACAAAGTGGCTCGATGGAAACTATCGGTTTCTCGCTTTATATGGAGTTGCTGGAAAATGCCGTCGATGCACTGAAAGCCGGACGCGAGCCGTCGCTCGAAGATCTCACCAGCCAGCAAACGGAAGTCGAACTGCGGATGCCGTCGCTGTTGCCGGATGACTTCATTCCTGATGTAAATACCCGTCTGTCGTTCTATAAACGTATTGCCAGCGCCAAAACGGAAAGCGAGCTGGAAGAGATCAAAGTCGAACTTATCGATCGCTTCGGCCTGCTGCCGGATCCGGCGCGAACCCTACTGGATATTGCCCGTCTGCGCCAGCAAGCGCAGAAGCTGGGGATCAGGAAGCTGGAAGGGAACGAGAAAGGCGGTGTGATCGAATTTGCTGAGAAGAATCACGTGAATCCTGCCTGGCTGATTGGTTTGCTGCAAAAACAGCCGCAGCATTACCGCCTTGATGGCCCGACGCGCCTGAAGTTTATTCAGGATTTGAGCGAGCGGAAAACGCGAATCGAATGGGTGCGCCAGTTTATGCGTGAACTGGAAGAGAACGCGATCGCTTAATGGTAAATTGGGGGCGTTTCTTCGCCCCCATCCCCAACATTTACAAATTCTTTGCACTTCCCTGCACTATCCGACACTGTCACCATCCATAATTCAGACTTATCTTTTTATTACAATAACCTTATACTTATTATGGACTTTTGGCGATGATCAAAACGCGTTTTTCTCGCTGGCTAACGTTTTTTACGTTCGCCGCTGCCGTGGCGCTGACGCTACCGGCAAAAGCCAACACCTGGCCGCTGCCGCCTGCGGGCAGTCGTCTGGTGGGCGAAAACAAATTTCATGTGGTGGAAAATGACGGCGGTTCGCTGGAAGCGATCGCCAAAAAATATAACGTCGGTTTCCTCGCGCTGTTACAGGCCAACCCCGGTGTTGATCCGTATGTACCGCGCGCAGGCAGTGTGTTAACCATTCCATTGCAAACTTTACTGCCAGACGCGCCGCGTGAAGGCATTGTGATCAACATTGCGGAGTTGCGTCTCTATTACTACCCACCGGGCAAAAATTCAGTGACCGTGTACCCCATCGGCATTGGTCAGTTGGGGGGTGACACGCTGACGCCGACAATGGTGACTACCGTTTCAGACAAACGTGCAAACCCAACCTGGACGCCGACTGCAAACATCCGCGCCCGTTATAAAGCCCAGGGGATTGAGCTTCCACCAGTCGTTCCGGCAGGACCGGATAACCCGATGGGCCATCATGCGATTCGTCTGGCGGCCTATGGCGGTGTCTATTTGCTTCACGGTACGAACGCCGATTTCGGTATTGGTATGCGGGTAAGTTCTGGCTGTATTCGTCTGCGTGATGACGATATCAAAACACTTTTCAGTCAGGTCAGCCCCGGCACCAAAGTGAACATTATCAACACGCCGATTAAAGTCTCCGCCGAACCAAACGGCGCACGTCTGGTGGAAGTGCACCAGCCGCTGTCAGAGAAGATAGATGACGATCCACAATTGTTGCCGATTACGCTCAACAGTGCGATACAGGCATTTAAAAATGCTGCGCAAACTGACGCCGAAGTGATGCAGCACGTAATGGACGTGCGTTCCGGAATGCCGATTGATGTGCGTCGTCATCAAGTGAATCAGCAAACGCTGTAAATCGCGGACAAAAAAATCCCCGCAGCACAGGGTGTTGCGGGGAAATAGCAGCAATAACAGGCATTAATGAGGGTTAATGCTTATTTATAAATTACTGCCGTTCCGTGGAGGGTATTCGGACCGGTTACTGAAGTAATACGGAAAGATTTTGCGCCCATCTCATCTGCTTTTTGTGCCAGTTGTTCTTCCAGCGATCCCAGATTTGTCCCCGCGTTAGCACTGATAGTGCCCACTTTTTGTTGACCTTCTGGTGTTGCCTGAACTTCGACAGCCGCAAAGCTGGCAAATGACATGGAGCTTAAAATCGCCGCAGCGATGAGGGTTTTTACATTTTTCATAATAGTGACCTTATGCAGATGAATAGCGTCGCAAGCAATTACTTAACGATCGATAACTAAATGATAGATGTGATTTTGATCACATACAAGATGTTTTTTATAACAATCATTAATTAAATTAAAACCCTTTAAATTTCAGTTAAATAGATGGAAATTATTTTTCTGTCTTCTGGACTGGTGAACGGAAGTGATTATTTTTATAATAACCGTTCATTCACAGCTACAAGGTACAACGGCATCATGGCAACTGACTCAACACATTGTGTAAAAAAAAGCCGTGGTCGCCCAAAAGTGTTCGACAGGGAAGCCGCGCTTGATAAGGCCATGAAGTTGTTCTGGCAGCATGGTTATGAAGCCACTTCTCTTGCCGATCTCGTCGAAGCGACCGGAGCCAAAGCGCCAACGCTATATGCGGAGTTCACCAATAAAGAGGGATTATTCCGCGCCGTACTTGATCGCTATATCGACCGTTTTGCCGCAAAGCACGAAGCACAACTGTTTTGTGAAGAGAAAAGTGTGGAGTCTGCGCTGACTGACTATTTCGCTGCCATCGCCAACTGCTTTACCAGCAAAGACACCCCTGCTGGCTGCTTTATGATCAACAACTGCACCACCCTCTCCCCGGATTCTGGAGATATCGCTAATACGTTGAAATCACGCCACGCGATGCAAGAACGCACCTTGTATCAGTTTTTATGTCAACGCCAGGCGCGCGGGGAAATCCCTGCCCACTGTGACGTAACGCATCTGGCGGAATTCCTTAACTGTATTATTCAGGGGATGTCGATCAGCGCCCGCGAAGGCGCATCGCTGGAAAAACTGATGCAGATTGCCCGAACCACTTTGCGTTTATGGCCGGAACTGGTGAAATAAAGCGCAAAAAAAGCCCCTCAGCCTGAGCGAATGAGGGGCTAAATTGCAGAATACAGCCTTGTTATACTTTGTTATTCAGAACCAGTTGTCCGTTGTTATCTAATTGGATTTGTGTACCCGGATCGCGGTCCATACGGATTTTGCCCTGCTGATCGCCAATCTTATAGGTCACGTCATAGCCGAGCATTTTTTCTGACTTGTCATACACCGTTTTACAACGCTGTTGGGTGGTGGTGTAAGTATCACGTTCCTGGAGAGAGCCCTGAATCTGGTTACCAGCATATCCACCACCGAGCGCCCCGACGACTGTAGCAACATCCTTACCGCGACCACCGCCAAACTGATGCCCTATCACCCCACCAGCCACAGCGCCCAGAACCGAACCCGCAATGCGATTTTCATCCTGCACCGGTCGGCGATGAGTCACTGTGACATTGCGGCACTCCTGGCGCGGTGTTTTAACCGTTTCCTTGATTGGGATTGCAGAAACAACCTGAGCGTATTGCGGGCCACGTTCAAACACGTTCAGGCTGGCCACTGCCGCTACGCCCAGCGCAGCCGCGACACCAATCCCGATACCCGCCAACATTGATTTATTCACGGGAACACCTCCTTCTTTGCAGTTATGTCAATCATGCAAGCGAAGGGGTGAAACAACCATCAGACAGAAGATGAAAAGCGCAGGAATGGCAGGAAATACTTAAGGATTCGGAGGAGTCTGAGGGAATGCCTGATGCGACGCTTAACGCGTCTTATCAGGCCTGCCGCTCATACTATTTATCCTGGGCGGATAAGGCATTTACGCCGCATCCGCCAGTACAAGTTGATTAATGCAGTTTCAAACGCGGACGGATAACGCGGTTGATACTCCCCACCAGCATCATTAATCCGGTTTTAAAGTAACCATGTAGCGCAATCTGATGCATTCGGTACAGCGAGATATACACAAAGCGCGCAATACGTCCTTCAATCATCATTGAGCCGCGCGTCAGGTTACCCATCAGGCTACCGACGGTAGAGAAGTTCGACAGCGATACCAGCGAACCGTGATCTTTATACTGATAATTTTTCAGCGGTTTGCCATTCATCTGCGCCAGAATATTGTTCATTGCGCAGGTAGCCATCTGGTGTGCGGCCTGAGCGCGCGGCGGAACAAAACCCCCTTCCGGACGCGGGCATGACGCACAGTCGCCAATAGCATAAATGTCTGGATCGCGCGTGGTTTGCAGCGTCGGTTCCACCACCAGCTGGTTGATACGGTTGGTCTCCAGCCCACCAATATCCTTCAGGAAATCTGGCGCTTTGATCCCGGCAGCCCACACCATCAGATCAGCCTCAATATATTCGCCATCTTTAGTGTGCAGCCCCCCTTCATCGGCGCTGGTGACCATGGTTTGCGTCAGCACGCGAACGCCCAGTTTCGTTAACTCATTGTGGGCGGCAGCAGAGATACGTGGCGGCAGCGCAGGCAAAATACGTTCGCCCGCTTCTACCAGCGTTACGTTCAACGCTTCGTTGGTCAGGCCTTTGTAACCGTAGCTGTGCAGTTGCTTGACGGCGTTGTGCAATTCAGCGGAGAGTTCTACACCCGTCGCGCCGCCGCCAACAATCGCAATATTCACTTTGCCATTCGCGCCCAGGTTGGCGGAGTATTTCAGGAACAGATTCAGCATCTCCTGATGGAAACGACGCGCCTGATGCGGGTTATCGAGGAAAATACAGTTCTCTTTTACACCCGGCGTATTGAAATCGTTAGAGGTGCTGCCCAGCGCCATCACCAGCGTGTCATAGGCGATTTTGCGTTCCGGCACCAGCAGTTCGCCTTTCTCGTCGCGCAGTTCAGCAATGGTGATTGTTTTCGCTTCTCTATCGATATCAACCACAGAACCCAACTGGAACTGAAAACCATGATTACGCGCATGAGCCAGGTAACTCAGTGCATCGACGCCTTCATCGAGCGAGCCAGTCGCTACTTCGTGCAGCAGCGGTTTCCACAGGTGGCTGTGGTTGCGATCTACCAGCGTAATTTTGGCTTTTTTCTTACGTCCCAGCTTATGTCCCAGCTGTGTCGACATTTCCAGCCCACCAGCACCGCCGCCGACAATCACAATCTTTTTCAATGGCGTAGTCAACGTGACCCCCTTAAATTTATTAACCAATTGTTAATTAATGGTTATATGCATAGCCCTTAATTAACAGCAGGTTACAGTGATGAAAATGCTCTTCGCTATTGAGAATAACATGAATGGTGTATTGGTCATACCAAAATTGATATGAATCAAGTTTTGTTGCTGAAAAGATAGGCGGATTTACCGAGTGAGATCAAAAAACAGAGATTGTTGTTTATTATTTAAGCGGAGTCGGGAGAGTGAGGCGTATATGGAGGGCATTTGGTAGGCCAGATACAATGCGCAGCATCGCATCAGGCATTGGTGCACGGCTGTCGGATGCGGCGTGGACGCTTCATCCAACCTACAGAATCCGGGGCGCATCAGATACCAGCAAGGTTACCTGATGCGACCGACGATAGCTTTTAACCGAGGGTTTTGAACGCCTTAATGCGCTGCAAATGCGGGGAGATATTTTTGAATTTGTGCGTCTGCTCTTCGTCCCAGACAATCTCGTAATAATGATGCAACTCTTCAGATGTCCGCTGACTGTTAAGCGCCTCATCGTTACGCGACAAAATCACCAGACAACGATCGCGATTCTTCTCACGGAAATTGGTCACACATTTAGTCGCGATATCGGTGTACTCTTCCGGGCGATCAATCTTCCCTTCCATGTTCTCGTAAGGGAACAAATTAGGGTTGAAGATCACCTGGCGGATATCGCAGAGAAAACCAATCCGTTCCGCCCAGTAACCACCCAGCCCGACACCGCAAATTAGCGGGCGCTCGTCGACGTTCAGTTGCAGCATTTTGTCTACTTCTTTGAGCAGATGCTGCATATCGTGTTTCGGATGCAGAGTGCTGTAGCTTATCAAGCGCACATCCGGGTCAATAAACTGCAATTGTAAAACTTTCTCGTGGTTACCCGGACTGTTAGAGTCAAAACCGTGTAAATAGATAATCATCGCTTCCTCACATAAGCCAGGGTTAGTGACCTGCTTTCTCTTCCTGCCAGCGTTCATGTAACTGATTCAGACGGGCGCTGATCTCTTTCCAGCGAGCCGAGTCCATCAGCTCCTGTCGCGAAAATGAACCTTTATGATACAAACGTGTAACACGCTCTGCCTTGATCGGTGACAGATTATCTAACACGCTGACGGCCCCTTTACGATTATTGCAGACCAGGATCATATCGCAACCCGCATCCAGTGATGCCTGCCCACGTTCGGCATAACTGCCCATAATCGCGGCACCTTCCATCGATAAATCGTCTGAGAAAATCACGCCGTCAAACCCCAGCTCCTGACGTAAAACAGTTTTCAACCAGTAGGGAGAACCGCTAGCCGGACGTGGATCAACATCGCTGTAGATCACATGCGCAGGCATAATGGCGTCGAGTTTATTTTCGCGAATTAACGTACTGAAGACCGACATATCTTTGGCGCGAATTTCCGCTTGCGGACGTGGGTCGCACGGTGTCTCTTTGTGCGAATCTGCCGTTACTGCACCGTGGCCAGGAAAATGTTTACCGGTGCTTTTCATTCCGGCTTCATGCATACCATCAATAAACTGGCTGGCGATTGCGAGGGCTTTTTCGGGATCGGCATGGTAAGAACGCTCGCCAATCGCCGCGCTAATGTGCCCTACGTCCAGCACGGGTGCAAAGCTGATATCAATATCCATGGCGATCATTTCGCTGGCCATCAACCAGCCTGCCTCTTGCGCCAGTTTGCCGCCTTCTTCCATTCCCAACAGCGCAGCGAATGATTGCGCCGCTGGCAAGCGGGTAAAACCTTCACGAAAACGCTGCACTCGCCCACCTTCCTGATCCACCGCCACCACCAGATGATTGCGCGAAGCTGTGCGGATTTGGCGCACCAGTTCGCGTAATTGCGCAGGATCATGATAGTTACGCGTAAAGAGAATCAGCCCTCCCACCAGCGGGTGCGCCAGTATTTCACGCTCTTCCGCGTCCAGTTCGTAACCTTCAACATCCAACATTACTGGACCCACACTGCTCTCCTTATTGTTTTATTGATAGCTGCCGCCAGGTGTCATCGGCAAGCCTGATAAATTGTTGATCGCCGGTTTGTTGCCAACGGTACTCAAACCACCCTGCTTTGAGCATCAGCAACCAGGGAAACCAGCGCCTGACCTGACGCCATAATTGCGCCGGATTAATCTTCGCCCGCGCGGCATAGTCATTGACCAATTGCCGATGCTGGTGAGTATTTTCCACCCACACCGCCGCCAGTTCCAGCGCGATATCGCCATCACCGGCATACTCCCAGTCAATGAGTTTTAACCCTGACTCACTATGCACTAAGTTTCCGGCATGAACATCCATATGCAATGGGCTTAAGCGTAATGGCTGTGGTTCCCGTATTTTGCGCAGACGTTTTAATAGTCGCAGCCAATCCGCTGTCCGCCGCGCCGGATCGCTTCGCTGCCAGTACCGTTCCAGTAACGGTAGCAGGGTTATTCGCCAGCCAAAACGCGGTTGTTGATGCAGATAATACAGCAAGCCTGCCAGTTCGTCGGTATCCGGCAATTGCGTTTTTACCTCGCCGGGCAAATAGTCGACCACCATCCAGCCACGGAGATAGAGATGTGGCTTCGGTGCAAGGTATGCCGGCAATCGTGATAACGCCCGATACTGGCGCAGAAACACGGACTGCGGTGCATCAGGATCGTGAGTCTGACGCACAACGAAACGCAGATCCTGATGTTCAATGAGAAAACTCCCGCCGCTAAGTCCATGATTAAACGTCGCGACGGGATGATACTGCGGGAAATAGCGCGACAATAATTCGTCGCGCGTGATGGGATTATTGTTGCTGAACGGCACCTTTACCTGACCAGATAATTTCACCCGTCTGCACCAGCATGAGTTGCATTTGCAGGGTCGGTGCGTTGACGTTACCAGAGGCACTGGAGTACAGCACATAATGAGCGCCGACGTTACGGGCAATGCCAATCGCTTTACTGCGAGTGCCTAAACTGTCCTGCGGCGACAAACCTAACTGCTGTTTGGCCATTGAAAGCTGTTGGGCAGAAACGAGTGTAAATTTACCGTTATTGGCCAGCGCATTACGTAGCGTTTCGGTCGCTTCTCCGGCATTCAGCGAACCGTTAGTACGGTTATTAACGCTATCAACCAGCAGAACGCTGCCTGCGGTCACACCATCAGCCCCAAGCATTTTACTGACCATCGGCTGCATTGCGCCGTTCCAGTCATAATGACGAATATGCGGCGCAGGCGGTGCAGTTTGATCTTCGTGCTCAATTGGCCCTGGCTGCTGCGGGATCGTCGGCACCGATGGCACGGTTGGTACTGGCTGTTGCGGCTCGGCTGGTTGCTCCGGCGCAGGTTTCACCTCTTCTACCGGTGCAGGTTCTCGAGACCCCACACACCCGGCGAGAAACATCGCCAGCGCGGTGATTAAGGCGTAGCGACTCATTTTTGTCATCAAGATTCACCCCTTACAAATATAGATAAAGTCTGACTTTGTGCGCCCCCAGATAATTGGCGCTGCCGTACAGAGTTACCGCCGAACGTGCGGGAATGGTAACGCTGCGGGGCGTTTCCAGAGGATGCATCTCCAGCCCTCTGGCGTCATACCAGTAAAAACGATAATGAACGGTAACGGGTTCTTGCCTTTCGTTATAAAGCGTCGAGGATGCTGAAGGCTGAATATCAGACATTGAAAGAACGGGCTTTTCTGCACTGATGCCCGCAGCCAGAAGAGATGACTCCATCACCAGCGACTGTTCTTCATTCACCGGAATTTCCGGATGTGAACGACACCCCACCAGCAATAACAGCGCCAGAGACACCAGCCCAAAGCATCCTTTTCTCATCGTTACAGACCTTTATGCGCCAGCATTGGGCCAAGAGGACGGCCACCCAGCAAGTGCATATGGATGTGGTACACCTCTTGCCCGCCATGGCGGTTGGTGTTCATGATCAGACGATAGCCATCTTCGGCAATGCCTTCTTGCTCAGCAATTTTTGCCGCTACAGTGATCATGCGTCCCAGCGCCTGCTCATGCTCGGCAGAGACGTCGTTCACGGTAGGAATCAGGATATTAGGAATGATGAGAATATGCGTTGGCGCTTGCGGCGAAATATCGCGAAACGCCGTTACCAGATCATCCTGGTAGACGATATCGGAGGGGATCTCACGACGAATAATTTTGCTGAAAATAGTTTCTTCTGCCACGACATTTTCCTTTTTTAAATAGCCATGCGTTGCGCCATGCTACGCCGCGCCACACTGCGAGTATAGAGTATGGTCGAGTTAAACCCGCTCTTTCAACCTTAACCCACGATTTATTAAGCAAAAAACCGTTTTACTGCCGCATACATCGCCATTATTCCCCTTTATGCCTATGAATGAACCGAAAACACACTTTCTCTTTGGTTTACATGTTAAATATGAATGCGTATATTTCTCATTTGCATTACCATGCAGAATTATTAGCGCGCTAAATATAAACGCTCATCACCTTCCTCTGGAATGAGCCTGACTACAACATAAATCAAGAGATTTCAGATGCTTTCGACACAATTTAACAGGGATAATCAGCATCACGCCGCAGCCACGCCGTCGCTGCTCGCAGCCTGCATTGCTCTGGCCTTATTTCCTTCCTCCACTCTGGCCGTGCCAACCGCCGAAGAAACGGTGATTGTTGAGGGAGCAACCAATGCTCCAGTTGATGACGAAAATGATTACAGCGTAACGTCTACCTCTGTAGGTACTAAAATGCAGATGACCCAACGTGATATTCCACAGTCGGTCACTATTGTCAGCCAGCAGCGAATGGAAGATCAGCAACTGCAAACGCTGGGCGAAGTGATGGAAAATACCCTCGGGATTAGCAAAAGCCAGGCTGACTCCGACCGTACCCTCTATTATTCGCGTGGATTCCAGATCGATAACTATATGGTCGATGGTATTCCCACCTATTTTGAATCACGCTGGAATCTGGGCGATGCGCTCACTGATATGGCGTTGTTCGAGCGTGTAGAAGTGGTGCGTGGCGCGACCGGGCTAATGACGGGTACTGGCAATCCTTCTGCGGCGATTAATATGGTTCGTAAACATGCCACCAGCCGTGAATTTAAAGGCGATGTCTCGGCGGAATACGGAAGCTGGAACAAAGAACGTTATGTGGCGGATTTACAAAGTCCGCTCACGGAAGATGGTAAAGTCCGCGCGCGAATTGTCGGCGGCTATCAGAACAACGATTTATGGCTGGATCGCTACAACAGCGAAAAAACTTTCTTCTCCGGCATTGTGGATGCTGATTTGGGCGA
The DNA here is from genome assembly GCF_002965765.1 of Escherichia sp. MOD1-EC6819. Classification (NCBI taxonomy): domain Bacteria; kingdom Pseudomonadati; phylum Pseudomonadota; class Gammaproteobacteria; order Enterobacterales; family Enterobacteriaceae; genus Escherichia; species Escherichia sp. MOD1-EC6819. The sequence continues at coordinate 77,936 of NZ_PTRG01000009.1, forward strand.
GCTGACCACGCTTTCTGCCGGTTATGAATATCAACGTATTGATGTTAATAGCCCAACCTGGGGTGGCCTGCCACGCTGGAATACCGATGGCAGCAGCAACAGTTACGATCGCGCCCGCAGCACCGCGCCTGACTGGGCGTATAACGACAAAGAGATCAACAAAGTCTTTCTGTCACTGAAGCAACGATTTGCCGATACCTGGCAGGCAACGCTGAATGCCACCCATTCCGAAGTCGAATTTGATAGCAAAATGATGTATGTCGACGCCTACGTAAATAAAGCAGATGGAACGCTGGTGGGACCATATGGCAGCTATGGCCCCGGATTTGATTATGTGGGCGGCACAGGCTGGAACAGTGGCAAACGTAAAGTTGACGCGCTGGATCTGTTTGCCGACGGTAGTTATGAAGTGTTTGGTCGCCAGCACAATCTGATGCTCGGCGGTAGCTACAGTAAACAAAACAACCGCTATTTCAGCTCCTGGGCCAACGTTTTCCCCAATGAAATTGGCAGTTTCTACAACTTCAACGGTAACTTCCCGCAGACCAACTGGGCACCGCAAAGCCTGGCACAGGACGATACCACACATATGAAATCGTTGTATGCCGCCACCCGCGTCACCCTCGCCGATCCGCTGCATCTGATCCTCGGCGCACGTTATACCAACTGGCGGGTTGATACGCTGACTTACAGCATGGAGAAAAACCACACCACGCCTTATGCTGGTCTGGTGTTTGACATCAATGACAACTGGTCGACCTACGCCAGCTATACCTCTATTTTCCAGCCACAAAATGATCGTGACAGTTCAGGCAAATATCTGGCTCCAATCACCGGTAACAACTACGAGCTGGGTCTGAAATCAGACTGGATGAATAGCCGTCTGACCACCACGTTAGCCATCTTCCGTATTGAGCAGGATAATGTCGCCCAGTCCACCGGAATGCCTATCCCCGGCAGTAACGGCGAAACCGCCTATAAAGCGGTGGATGGGACAGTAAGTAAAGGCGTGGAATTTGAACTTAACGGCGCAATTACCGACAACTGGCAACTGACGTTTGGCGCAACGCGCTATCTGGCGGAAGATAACGAAGGGAATGCCGTTAACCCGAATCTGCCGCGTACCACGGTTAAAATGTTTACCAGCTATCGGTTGCCTGTCATGCCAGAGTTGACGGTCGGCGGTGGTGTTAACTGGCAAAATCGCGTGTATACCGACACCGTGACACCGTATGGCACCTTCCGCGTCGAGCAAGGTAGCTACGCGCTGGTGGATCTGTTCACCCGCTACCAGGTGACAAAAAACTTCTCGTTGCAGGGTAACGTCAATAATCTGTTCGATAAAACCTATGACACTAACGTGGAAGGTTCTGTCGTCTACGGCGCACCACGTAATTTTAGTATTACCGGCACGTATCAGTTCTGATTAACACCTGTAAAAAAGGCAGCCATCCGGCTGCCTTAGTCTCCCCAACATTTTACTGATTAGTTGTTGCGGATGTACTCATCCATCTCGGTTTTCAGGTTATCGGATTTAGTACCGAAAATTGCCTGAACACCAGAACCAGCAACCACTACGCCCGCTGCGCCCAGTTTCTTCAGGCCAGCCTGATCCACTTTGGACACATCAGCAACGCTGACGCGCAGACGAGTAATACATGCATCGAGGTTAGTGATGTTTTCTTTACCACCAAATGCGGCAACCAGAGCCGGTGCCATTTCGCTGGTGCCGGTAGCTTTCGCATCTTCAGTTGCGTCTTCACGGCCCGGCGTTTTCAGATCCAGAGCTTTAATCAGCACACGGAAGATGGTGTAGTAAACAATCGCATAACCAATACCGACAATCGGGAACAGCCACAGTTTGCTGCTGTTACCAGACAGTACGATGAAGTCGATCAGGCCGTGTGAGAACGACGTACCGTCGCGCATTCCCAGCAGAATACAGATTGGGAATGCCAGACCAGCCAGTATCGCGTGGATGATGTACAGGATCGGCGCAACGAACATGAAGGAGAACTCGATCGGCTCGGTGATACCGGTCAGGAACGAGGTCAACGCAGCGGAGATCATGATACCGCCAACTTTAGCGCGGTTTTCTGGTTTAGCAGAGTGCCAGATAGCAATCGCAGCTGCCGGCAGACCGTACATTTTGAACAGGAAGCCGCCAGACAGTTTACCCGCAGTCGGGTCACCCGCCATATAACGCGGAATATCGCCGTGGAAAACCTGACCTGCTGCGTTGGTGTATTCACCAATCTGCATCTGGAAAGGTACGTTCCAGATATGGTGCAGACCAAACGGCACCAGACAACGTTCGATGAAGCCGTAAATACCAAACGCAACTACCGGGTTCTGGTAAGCAGCCCACTGGGAGAAGGTCTGGATTGCGGAACCAATCGGCGGCCAAATGAAGGACAGCACAACGCCAGTAAAGATGGCAGCCAAACCAGAAATGATCGGTACAAAGCGTTTACCGGCAAAGAAGCCAAGATACTCAGGCAGCTTAATACGGTAGAAACGGTTAAACATGTACGCTGCAATCGCACCGGAGATGATCCCCCCAAGTACGCCAGTATCCGCCAGATGTTTAGCGGCAATTTCTTCAGCAGGTAAATGCAGTACCAGCGGCGCGACCACAGCCATGGTTTTTACCATGATGCCATAGGCAACAACTGCGGCAAGAGCGGATACGCCATCGTTATTGGTAAAGCCAAGGGCGACACCGATCGCAAAAATAAGTGGCATGTTTGCAAAGACGGAACCGCCTGCTTCTGCCATAACATGCGATACAACGGCTGGCAGCCAGCTGAAATTCGCGGAACCGACGCCCAGCAGAATACCTGCGATAGGCAGTACGGATACCGGCAGCATCAGCGATTTACCGACCTTTTGCAGGTTAGCAAATGCATTCTTAAACATAATTGAGAGTGCTCCTGAGTATGGGTGCTTTTTACGTTCTCACGCGTGGCAAGGGGGGAGAACCTTGCCGTGTACAGGGCATCTAAGCGCCCTTTATTTATTACACAGAGTAAAATAATTCAGTGTCGATTTGTTTGACGGCTATCACGTTTCAACTTCAGGTCTTTAGCGAAGTTGCACATTTTGACAAAACATATGTCAAGATATTACAAACATGGTTAGCCACCGCCCAATTTGCGGCGGTGAACTTTACTCGTTTTAACCATTAATTACGAGCTTAAAAAAAATTCATTCAACTGATGGACTGAAGGCGGGAAGCGTCGATGTGAAACAGACGGGCGAAGTTATCGGTGGTTACCTGCGCCAGTTCTTCAACGGCAACACCTTTCAACACAGCCATGTATTCTGCAACGTCACGAACCATTGCAGGTTGATTCTCTTTTCCTCGATATGGCACTGGCGCCAGGTAAGGCGAATCAGTTTCCACCAGGAGTCGATCCAGCGGGACATAACGCGCGGCATCGCGCAGTTGTTCCGCATTACGGAAGGTCACAATGCCGGAAAAGGAGATATAAAATCCGAGATCCAGTAACTTGCCCGCCGTTTCTTTGTCCTCTGTAAAACAGTGTAGTACGCCACCACAATCCGTCACTTTTTCTTCGCGCAGAATAGCCAGCGTATCGGCGCGGGCGTCACGCGTATGGACGATAACCGGCTTGTTCAGTTCGCGACCAATCTGGATATGGTGAATAAAGGATTCTTGCTGACGGACTTTTGTTTCCGGCGTGTAATAATAATCCAGCCCGGTTTCACCCAGCGCAACAACGCCCTCTTCTGTTGCCAGACGGCGTAAATCTTCCACATCGTAGGGATCATTCTGATTTAGCGGATGCACGCCGCAAGAAAAAACGACGTTGTCACGTTCGCCGACCAGATCCCGCATATGCAGGTAACCGGGCAATGTTGTGGCGACCGCCAGACAAAATTTCACATCGCGCGCAGCGGCTTTCGCCAGAACGTCATCCACGTCCTTGTGCAAAGATTCATAATTCAGACCATCGAGATGGCAGTGTGAGTCGACTAAAAACATAATGTCTCTCTTAAAGATGAGGAACCGGTAACACAACACCCGGTTGCAGGTAATGCTCAATACGTAGTAAAAGATCGGTGATGACAAGCTCGCGGTTTACGCCTGTGACAGAAATTAACTGCTCACGACTTTGGCAAACATCCCCCAGTATAGCCTGCAGGCGAGAGGGAGAAAGCTGGTTTGCCAGTGCGGTGACAACACCAGGAACATCAACATTGGTGACTTGTGAAGCGCCATAATGGCGTTTGAGCGCATCCATCAACAAAGTTGCCAACCAGTGCAGACGCGCCGGAGCTTGTTCGTGGTTCAGTGCCGACAACATCGAATACCAGTCACCCGATTGCACGCTGTGTGCCAATGCCTGACAAAGTATCTCACGTGCCTGCCAGGTATCTCCCTGAAACAGCCCCAACGCCGCGCCAGGCGAACCGGCGCTCAGACGCAATGCGGTTATTATGGCCTCTTGTGACATTGTCACTTCACGCGCAAGCCAGCTCACTGCGTACTGTTCTGGCGGCGGTGCAAGGTAATGTAAGCGACAACGGCTGCGCAGTGTTGCCAGTAAGCGTTCAAGTTCTCGTGTAGCGAGGAAAAACCAGGTTTCCGCTGGCGGCTCTTCCAGCGTTTTCAGCAAGGCATTGGCAGCAGCATCGGTCAGCAAGGCGGCATCGGTGACCCAGACAACTTTCGCACCGCCTAATCGTGCGTGTTCATTCAGCTTTTCGGTGACTTCACGCACGGCATCAATGCCTAGGGCATTCTTCCCTTTTTCGGGAGCAAGAGTGTAATAATCGGGATGCGTCCCCGCCTGCATCAACTGGCATCCGCGACAATGACCACAACTTTTGTGCCCCTGCGGTTGTTGGCAAAGTAAATAACGGCTAAGAGCGTAGATTAAGGCATCATCGCCCATGCCAGGTAATGCCTGAATCAGTAGCGCATGGTGACCCCTTCCGGCCTGATAGCTGGCTACCAGTTTTTCGAAATCAGGTCGTAACCATGGATACCATCTCATTCGCCCTGCTCCTTAACCCAGTGAGTCACGGTGGTGCGAATCGCGTCCATGACGGCTTCCAGCGATTGTGTTGCATCAATAGTGTGAATGCTTTTATCTTGTGCAGCCAGTTCCAGATAGCGGGCGCGGGTGCGATTAAAGAAATCAAAAGACTCTTGCTCAATGCGATCCAGCTCGCCGCGCGCGCGCGCGCGCTTAAGGCCGACTTCTGGGGTAACATCGAGATAGAGCGTTAAATCAGGGCGAAAATCCCCAAGAACGGCATCACGCAACGTTGCCAGCATATGCTGGTCAATACCACGACCACCGCCCTGATACGCCTGAGTGGAGAGATCGTGGCGATCGCCAATCACCCAGGTGCCGTTTGCCAGTGCCGGTTTGATGACGGTTTCTACCAGCTGTACACGCGCGGCATAAAACATCAGCACTTCGGCTTTATCGGTAATGACTTCATCGCCTACCGATTTGATATCCAGCACCAGGCTTCTTAACTTTTCGGCAAGTTGCGTACCGCCAGGTTCCCGAGTGAAAACCATGTCGCGGATACCCAGTTGCTCAAGCGTCTCAACCACCACGTTGCGCGCGGTGGTTTTGCCTGCACCTTCCAGCCCCTCAATGACGATATACTTACTGCGCATTTTTTTCCTTAAGCACTTTCAGATAATCCTGCACAGACTTGTTATGACTGGCAAGATTGGTATTAAACGTGTGACCACCTTTACCATCGGCCACAAAATAGAGATACGGCGTTTTTGCCGGATGCGCAGCAGCCTTCAGCGAATCAGCCCCCGGCGTAGCAATCGCGCCTGGCGGCAAACCGGTAATGGTGTAGGTGTTATACGCTGTTGGCGTTTCCAGATCTGCACGAGAAAGTTTGCCATTATAACGCTCTCCCATCCCGTAAATCACCGTCGGGTCGGTCTGCAGGCGCATACCAATGCGTAAACGGTTGATAAAGACCGAGGCAACCTGATCTCGCTCACTGGCAACGGCGGTTTCTTTTTCGATAATTGATGCCATCGTCACCAGCTGGTTTTTATCTTTATAAGGTAGACCGTCCGCACGCCCTTCCCAGGCGCTATCAACCGCTTTCACCATTTTCTTGTGTGCTCGCTTGAGTAACGCAACATCGGTGGTATTGGCGGTATACATCCAGGTGTCTGGCCAGAACCAGCCTTCAATCCACTCCGGGTTTTCCAGCTCCAGCGCCTGTGCCACGGTGGTATATTTATCGTCGCTCAGCGTGTGCTTGACATACGGTGCCTCACGCAATTGTTTGAGGTAATCGCTCAGACGCATCCCTTCCACCAGGCGTAGTGGAAACTGTGCTTCTTTACCGCTTTCCAGCAATTTCAGCATCTCACGCACAGTCATCTGCGGTGTAAAGCGGTAAGTTCCGGCTTTGAAATGAGAAAGATCCGGCTCGATACGCAACAGCCATTGAAATACCCGTGGGCGATTGATGATCTTATCGGCATAAAGCTGTTCACCGAGCGCCAGACGTCCGGTTCCCGGTTTGAGGGTAAATATCGTCTCTTCTTTAATAAGTAATTTGCTGTCGGCGAGATGGCGAACCTTCCAGACGCCCACACCAGCGGCGATACCCAGTACCACCAGCAATAACAAGACAATCAATAACACTTTTTTCATGACTAATTCGGGTGCTCACAAAGTGGGGCTAAATATTCATATAGCGTTGTTGACGAAAAGGAGGCTTCGCCACAGGCACGCACGGGAATCACTGGCATCAACGCATTACAGACTACCATCTCATCTGCCTGCATCACCTCCTCCAGCGAGGCTTGTACTTCGACAAGCTGATAAGAGGATTGTGCCAGTAAACCGATGCAGAATTGTCGCATAATGCCGTTGACACCAGCCTGATCCAGACGCGGCGTATAAACTACGTTGCCCTTGCGCCAGAACAAATTAGCCGCACAGCATTCCGTAACCCACCCATCGCTGTCAAGAACCAGCGCCTCATCGGCGTTTGTCTGCTCAAGATGAGAGCGGATCAGTACTTGCTCAAGCCGATTAAGATGTTTAATTCCTGCGAGATAAGGATTACGTCCAAGGCGTACTGGACTTAGCGCCAGAGTAATACCTTCCCGCCGCCAGCGGGTGTAATGTTCAGGAAAGGGGGAGACAGATAAAATGCGCCCAGGCGATTCGCAGTGGGCGATGCTATATCCTCGACCACCACTGCCGCGAGTGATAATAACTTTTAAAACGCCACGCTCAGCTTGTCGTGCCAGACTTTGCATCTCATCTTCCAGTATAGACCAGTCGGAATAAGGAATGCTTAAACGGGAGCAGGCTTCACGTAAACGTGTTAAATGCGCGGTCAAGAGTACTACCTGCCCACGGTTTATCACAGCCGTTGTAAAACATCCATCACCGAACTGTATGCTCCTGTCACAAGCCGGTAACTCATTGTTACATTTTCCATTAATTAAAAACATTCACTTCCCCAATAAACAAAGAAATACAATAAATTATTTTAGCTTCTATGTTCAAATTTATCTGTTCACTGGCCTCTTTTTGATTGCCCAAAGATATTTATACGACAGCACACATTTAAATCATCAATATGATTGTACAACCCCCCCAGCAATCCTCACAAACTTCACCACCAATCATACGCAATACGAATCAATTAAGTATGCCTAAAAACATATTTAAGTAAAAATAAGGTGTTTAACGTTTCGTGCTTTAATATTATATTTTTTCCTGAGGAATTTAAAATTCACTGGAGTGATGGCAGTGCCTTAGTACTGTCAAAGTAAGCATATTTGCTGCAATCTCAAGGATAATGTAAATGAAATTCAAACTAGCCGCTCTGGTTTTAGTAACAACCGCTGGTCTTAGCTCTGTCGCCTCTGCAGATGATGGTAAAATAAATTTTATTGGAGATATCATTGAATCAGGCTGTGAAGTTAACAGTACGCTGTCATCTCCAATGACAGTGAAATTAGGCACAATTGCTAAAACAGCTTTTAACGCTACGGCTGGGACTACTGCTGCAAATACCAAGTTTACACTGGTATTAAAAAATTGCCCGAATGAGCTCAAAAATGTTGCTGTTAAATACGATGGTACTCCGGATCAGATCAATCAGGATGCTTTACAAGTTACTGATTACGGTACAACCGGTGTAGCAAAAGGTGTTGCAATTCAGCTCATGAATTCTTCCGGTAGCGTGCTGCCTCTCGGTACTGAATCCGATAGCACGGCTCTCAATAGCACTGGCGACACTAACCTGGACTTCTTTGCACGTTATATCGCTACAGAAGATACCATAGCGGTTGGTAGTGCAAATGGTACTGTGAACTTTACGTTAGCGTATAACTAAGATACGCCTGATTTTAATATAATTACGTCAGGTAAAACCTGAGTTACTCGGTTTTACCTTTTAAAGGTTTTTGAGATGAAATTATCGACTTATTTTCTTGCTACTGCATTGTTATTATCCAACTCTGTTGCACAGGCGGGTGTCATTGTTGGAGGAACACGAGTTATTTATAACGGCGATAAAAAAGAAACGTCTCTGCACCTGAAAAATCCGGATAAATCCTCCTACCTTATTCAATCATGGGTCGATGGAGATCCGCAAACCAACGCCAAAGCCCCTTTTATTATTACCCCCCCTCTGTTCCGCCTGGGCGCCACTGAAGAAAATGCGTTGCGCATTATTCGCGCTGGCGGCAATCTGCCGACAGATCGCGAAACGATGTACTGGATGAATATTAAAACGATACCTGCAACTGAAAAGCAGGAAAATGTCAACACCTTGCAAATTGCCATTAAAACGCGAATTAAATTGATTTATCGACCACATGAGATTTCGTCCACATTACCAGAACAAGTCGTGAAAAATTTGACCTGGCGACGTAGCGGACAGCAAATCACTGTCACCAACCCAACTGCTTACTATATGAACTTCAGTCAGGTCAAGATTGGCGGAAAAGCATTACCTGATGCCACATATGTTGCTCCTATGAGTAGTGCGACATTTCAAATTCCAGCCAACACAACAGGAAATGTAAGCTGGACAATCATCAGTGATTACGGTGCAGCAGGCGACGTACACAACGCTTCTTTGTAAGACGTCATTTAACTGCATAAGGATGTGTAATGAGTTCAAGAATCAATAAAAAGAAAATGATACGGAACAAAATTGCCTGTTTCGTTGCTCTGCAATGCGCCCTGTCTCTCGCCTCATCGGCATATGCACGCGAATATTTTAACCCCGCATTACTGGGAATCGACGGCCCTGGCTCAGGTATTTCAGATCTTAGCGCTTTTGAAGAGGGTGTCGGTCAGATTCCTGGAACCTATCGTGTTGACGTTTACCTAAACAAAATGTCGCTGGGTACACACGATATTACTTTCAGTATGCAGAAAGACCTTCAGGGTCAGAACATATTGCAACCATGCATATCGGTGGAAAAATTAAAGCAATTTGGTGTTCGTACCGAGTTATTCCCGCAACTGATCAATAATGAAGGCTGCGCCAATCTCGCGGCAATTCCGATGGCCTCGGCAAAACTCATTTTTAACCGTCAGCAGCTAATGGTGGAAATACCTCAAGCGGCAGTCGAAGCGAAACCGCGTGGATACGTGGCGCCTGAAAATCTGGATGAAGGAATAAATGCGTTACTGCTGAACTACAATTTCACCGGTGCTAATACAAAATCGCGTGATAGCAATTCATCTGATTCTGACAGCTATTATCTTAATCTCCTTCCTGGATTAAATATCGGGCCATGGCGCTTACGTAATTACAGTACCTGGAGTCGTAACACTTTTGGTAGTGATACCCAGAACAACTGGGATTCTCTGTATACCTATGCCCAGCGAAATATCATTTCGCTCAAGAGCCAGCTCACGCTTGGAGAAAGCTCTTCTCCGTCAGATATGTTTGATAGCGTTCCGTTTCGCGGTGTGCAGCTAGCTTCTGATGACGATATGTTACCTGACAGTATGCGTGGTTATGCACCTGTTGTACGCGGAATCGCCAGAACCAATGCGCAGGTTATTGTTAAACAAAATGGTTATACCATTTATCAAACTTATGTTTCGCCAGGCGCATTTGAAATCACGGATATGTATCCGACCGGAAGTAGCGGCGATCTGGACGTAACGGTTAAAGAAGCGGATGGCAGTGAACAGCACCAGGTTGTTCCCTTTGCATCGCTCCCCGTGTTGCAACGTGAAGGCCGCCTGAAATATAGCGTGACCAGCGGGAAATACCGCTCTTATGACAGTCGTGTTGATAAAGAGTATTTCACGCAAGCAACTGCCATATATGGCCTACCCGTTGGATTTACCTTATATGGCGGTGGGCAATTCGCGAAACATTATCAATCATTAATTTTCGGTATGGGTAAAAACCTGGGTGAAATGGGCGCCTTATCTATCGATACCGCCCAGGCCTGGTCCCAACAGCAGGAACAAGAGAAAACCAGCGGTCAGTCAGTACGGGTACGCTATAGTAAAAACATTCTCGCCACCGGGACTAACGTTTCTATCGCGGGCTACCGCTATTCCACATCGGGTTATTATTCACTGCAAGAAACGCTCGACACCTGGCGTGAAAATAATCAAAACATGCCAGAACGGCGGCGTAATCGAGCGGAGTTCCTGCTTAACCAAAATCTTGGACAGAATGCTGGTTCAGTATCGCTTAATGCCATTAGCGAAGATTACTGGAACAGCGATCGACAAATGCGTTCTGTTGGCGTTGGCTACAGTAATAGCTGGAGCGGCATGACTTACAGCCTGAATTACAGTTATAACCGTAATACCAACGACAATAGTAATTACCGCGACAATAATACAACGCGTAATAAGTACTACAATAGCGATCAGATTTTCTCATTTAATATCAATATTCCATTAAATCGCTGGTTGAATAACAGTTGGGCGAGCTACAGTCTGAATACCAGTAAACACGGCGATACCAGTCATTCTGTAGGCATGAATGGTTCTGCGCTTGACGATCAGAACCTCAACTGGAATATTCAGGAAAGTGAAACGGATCACGGTGTAGGTAATGGCGGTTATGCCAGCCTGGACTATCAGGGAACCTATGGTCGCGTCAATGCTGCGTACAGTTATGACCAGAACCAGCACCGGGTGAACTATGGTATTGATGGGGGTATTGTTGTTCATGCCAATGGCATCACCCTAAGCCAGTCCCTGGGAGAAACCACTGCACTGGTTGAAGCGCCAGGTGCCAGCGGTGTAAATATCAGTAACCAGACCGGTGTAAACACCGACTTTCGTGGCTACACGATCGTTCCTTATATCAGCCCCTATCGTGAAAACACTATTTCACTTAACACTGAAGCATTACCTGAAAATGCAGATGTTGAGCTCTCCTCACGTACAGTAACGCCGACACGTGGCGCTATCGCGCGAGCAAACTTTAATATTCGCGTAGGTAATCGTGTATTAATGATGCTGGATAAACCATCGGGAGAAGCAATACCTTTCGGAGCCATTGTCACCCTGCTTAACAGTGAAAATGCAAACAGCTTTATCGTCGGCGATAACGGACAAGTCTATATGACAGGTATGCCAGACAGTGGTGTACTCGCTGTTAAATGGGGAAACGATGCGCACCAAAATTGCCGGGTTGAATTCAACGTCACTCAACAGCAATCGACAAATAGTGTATTAGAGAGCCATGGAAGGTGCGAATAAATTGAGCCAGAAAAGAGGAAACAATGCTATGAATAAACAAAGGGTAATCATCTTTCTTATCTCAGGCATTGCATCACTGCCGTTAACAACAACAGCATCGCAATTTCAGACTGATACTGCACAGGTAGTCACTTACCCTCATGATTTTTCAACGTGGAGCATACCAACGAGTGTAGGTGGAACAACCTGGTTTGATGACTGGAATAAATTTTATTGGATCAATATCGCGTCCGGAGGTTCTGGCAGTGCATATGCCGATCTTACAGTAAATGGGACGGTGGTCGGAACAACGGGCGACGGAGCAACCATATATCAAACTAGCAATCCAGGTATTGGCATTGCATATCAACTCAATTTTTCAACCCCAACAGATACCACACCAAATTTGGCGAAAGCAGCACCTCACACGCTGACTTTCCCGGAAGGTTTAAGCAAGAGTGGTTACATACACATCAAGTATGAATTAGTTCGTCTTACAGAGCAGATACCGCCAGGACCTCTTGTCGCTGTTCCTGACGTCACATTAAATTATCACAACCCGCCGGGAAGCACTTATTCGGATAAATCATTTCTTGCACGCTCGGGAGTTTCTTCGCAGCCTACCATGACGCCATGCACGATAAATGCCCCAAAAGAAGTGAATCTTACAACACTTTATGGCGGTAATGCAGTCAGTGGGGCACAACTGGCTACGCCAATACCTACGATAACATTAACAAATTGTCCGGGCGCAATTACGGGTATCTCTTACAAATTTAGCGCCTTATACGGAACTCACGGCTCGGTGGATGGCGTGATGAACGGTGAGACCGGAACCGGTTATGCGCAAGGCGTATATGTGCAATTTCAAAACCCCGATGGAAGCGGATTCGATCAGTTTAACAATAACTTTGCATTGAATTATATCGGCTCAGGTGATTATACAATACCCGAATATAAAGTAGCTTATTACATTGACGATGTTAATAACATAACCACCGGCCAGGTAAAATCCGCATTGCAATTTACTGTACAATATAATTAAGGAAAAATGATGAATATAATATGGAAGCGTAAGTTTATAATATTTGTTATCGCCAGCAGTCTTCTGGGGGCTTCCTCCGTTAATGCGGTAGATATCAATATTAATGGATTAGTACTGGCATCTCCGTGCGTCGTTAATGGTGGGAATAGTGCCGTGAATGTAAATATTGGCGATAATATTCAGGCGGATTCTCTTTCGGCTGCGGGAAGCGCATCCACCTGGAAAGACTTCTCTTTGCAATTAACCAATTGCCCACTCTCAACCTCCAGCTTTAGCGTCGCTTTCTCTGGTACGCCGGACGGTGATATTGCCACAAACTACGCCAATACTGGTTCAGCAACTAATCTCTCTCTTGAGCTCACTACGCAGGATGGTTCTACAACGTTGGGTAATGGTTCATCAATCAATAATACCCCTATTCCTGGTTCTCACGCCTATGACCTTCAGCTTCGTACGCGGGCTGTATCGAAAGGAAATGTGATGCCTGGTTCAATCACCGGCCTGGTTCAGGCAACATTTACTTATCAGTAACAGGTGCTAGCGCCATGATTACTCAACGAAGTGCCACAATTTTTACCTTACTGGTAACGCTCTGGCCTTTATGTGCATTTCACTCTGCCCAAGCGGCTGATATTAACATTAATGGCACGGTGGTAGCATCAGCATGCGTCATAGACACACAAACGAAGGATCAAACTGTCAGCTTTGAGCAGGCGCGAGCCGTTAATTACGACACGGTCGGCCATACCAGTGAGTGGCAGAACTTTAGTCTGAATTTATCTTCTTGCCCTGCATCAACAAGCAGTGTTACAGCGTTGTTTACCGGGGAAAGCGATCTTGTTGACCAGACGAAGTTCGCGAATACACTTGGGGATGCCACCGGGATGGCGCTGCAGATTATGACGGATGACCACATAACGGAAATAAGCCCGAATGGTAAAATGACGGTAAACGTCGACCAGGCCAGTAGAAAAGCGACCTTCCCACTTGCTGCACGGATGTATACACCTACCGGTACGGTCACGGCAGGTGAATTCCATACTGTTGTGCAGTTTACGTTTACTTATCAATAAGTTGACGTAAAAAAAGCGAAACACATTGTGTTTCGCTTTTTAACTATCTACTTAAGGATTAAACGCGTTTAAAGATCAACGAACCGTTAGTACCTCCAAAGCCGAAGGAGTTACACAGGGTATACTCCATTCCGCTGACCTGACGCGCTTCGTGCGGTACGAAATCCAGATCGCAACCTTCATCAGGGTTATCCAGGTTGATGGTCGGTGGAACAGCCTGATCGCGCAGCGCCAGGATGGAGTAGATAGACTCTACCGCACCCGCCGCACCTAACAGGTGACCGGTCATGGATTTCGTGGAGCTTACCAGCACACGGCTTGCAGCTTCACCGAAGATGGTTTTCACTGCCTGCGCTTCGGCTTTATCGCCAGCAGGCGTTGAAGTACCGTGCGCGTTAACGTAGCCAATCTGGCTCGCTTCAATACCTGCATCACGCAGAGCATTTGCCATTGCCAGAGCTGCGCCTGCGCCATTTTCCGGCGGCGACGTCATATGATAGGCATCGCTGCTCATACCAAAGCCGACGAGTTCAGCGTAAATTTTCGCACCGCGTTTTTTCGCGTGTTCGTACTCTTCGAGCACCAGCATACCGGCACCATCGCCCAGTACGAAACCATCACGCTCTTTATCCCACGGGCGGCTAGCCGCTTGCGGGTTATCATTGCGGGTAGATAATGCACGTGCCGCGCCGAAACCGCCAACGCCCAGCGGCGTACTGGCTTTCTCTGCGCCACCTGCAACCATCACGTCAGCATCGCCATACGCGATAATACGCGCAGCATGACCAATGTTGTGCACGCCGGAAGTACAGGCGGTCGCGATAGAGATGCTTGGGCCACGCAGGCCATACATGATAGTCAGGTGACCTGCCACCATGTTCACAATCGTTGACGGAACGAAGAATGGGCTGATCTTACGTGGACCACCGTTCATCAAAGATGTGTGGTTTTCTTCGATCAGTCCGAGGCCGCCTATCCCGGAGCCAATTGCGGCACCAATGCGGGTTGCGTTCTCTTCCGTTATTTCAAGGCCAGAATCCTGCATGGCCTGAACGCCAGCGACAATTCCATATTGAATGAAGGCATCCATCTTGCGCTGTTCTTTGCGCGAGATAATGTCCTCACAGTTAAAATCCTTTACTAAGCCAGCAAATTTCGTTGCATAGGCGCTAGTATCGAAATGGTCGATTAGGCTGATGCCACTCTGACCGGCAAGCAGAGCTTTCCAGGTAGACTCTACGGTATTGCCGACAGGAGACAACATGCCCAGTCCGGTCACAACTACACGACGCTTAGACACGTTTGTCCTCCAGGGAGGGAAAAAAAATGATTCTAGTGGGACAAAAAGATAAAACTCAGGCGGTCGAACGACCGCCTGGAGATGTTCACTTACGCCTGGTGGCCGTTGATGTAATCAATGGCAGCCTGAACGGTGGTGATTTTCTCAGCTTCTTCGTCCGGAATCTCAGTATCAAACTCTTCTTCCAGAGCCATTACCAGCTCAACGGTGTCAAGAGAATCCGCGCCCAGGTCTTCAACGAAAGAAGCATTGTTGGTAACTTCTTCCTGCTTAACGCCCAGCTGTTCGCCGATAATTTTCTTAACGCGTTCTTCGATAGTGCTCATACTCTTAAATTTCCTATCAAAACTCGCTTTCGCGATGGTTTTCGTAGTGTATAAAATGTTGAAAAATTTGCAACTAAATCCCGGCAGGTCTTACCACGATTTTACGTTATTTTGAGGCCATACCCCCCAACAACGCAAATCATTTTGCACTAATTATTACTCATAACCACGCAGACTGCGCGCAACATGAGCATTTTGTGCAAATCGCGGTCAGACCATGTACATCCCGCCGTTCACATGCAAAGTTTCACCCGTGATGTAAGCTGCTTCGTCGGATGCCAGGAATGCAACCGCGTTGGCGATTTCCTGTGCGCCGCCGAGGCGACCCGCAGGAACCTGCGCCAGGATACCCGCACGCTGGTCATCGCTCAGCGCACGTGTCATGTCCGTTTCAATAAAGCCCGGAGCAACAACGTTTACAGTAATACCACGTGACGCAACTTCGCGCGCCAGGGATTTACTGAAGCCGATCAAGCCCGCTTTCGCCGCAGCGTAGTTGGCCTGACCGCCATTTCCCATGGTACCAACCACAGAACCGATAGTGATAATACGACCATGACGCTTTTTCATCATAGCGCGCATTACCGCTTTTGACAGACGGAAAACAGATGAAAGGTTGGTTTCGATAATATCGTTCCACTCATCATCTTTCATTCGCATTAACAGGTTATCACGAGTGATACCGGCATTATTGACCAGGATATCGACTTCACCAAATTCTGCGCGAATTTTTTCCAGAACAGATTCGATAGATGCCGGGTCGGTCACATTCAACATCAGACCTTTACCGTTATCACCTAAATAATCGCTGATCGCCTGAGCGCCGCTTTCACTGGTCGCAGTACCGATAACTTTCGCGCCACGAGCTGCGAGCGTTTCAGCAATTGCGCGGCCAATCCCACGGCTTGCACCGGTTACCAGTGCGATTTTTCCTTCAAAATTCATATTTTTCCTCTTTTAAAGCTCGAGCGCCGCTGCCATCGCTGAAGGTTCGTTCAGCGCCGAGGCGGTCAGGGTGTCGACAATGCGTTTCGTCAGGCCAGTAAGCACTTTGCCCGGGCCGACTTCATAAAGATGTTCAACGCCTTGCGCTGCCATGTATTCAACAGATTTCGTCCACTGAACCGGATTATACAGCTGACGTACCAGCGCATCACGGATAGCATCGCCATTAGTTTCGCATTTCACATCAACGTTATTCACAACCGGAACGGTTGGGGTATTGAAGGTGATTTTCGCCAATTCAACAGCCAATTTATCGGCAGCCGGTTTCATCAGCGCACAGTGTGACGGTACGCTTACAGGCAACGGCAGCGCACGTTTTGCGCCCGCAGCTTTACAGGCAGCGCCTGCACGCTCAACCGCTTCTTTATGACCGGCAATAACGACCTGCCCCGGAGAGTTAAAGTTTACCGGAGAAACGACCTGACCTTCTGCAGCTTCTTCACACGCTTTAGCAATAGACGCATCATCAAGACCGATAATTGCCGCCATTGCACCTGTCCCTTCCGGTACAGCTTCCTGCATGAACTTGCCACGCATCTCAACCAGACGCACCGCATCAGCAAAATCAATCACACCAGCGCAAACCAGCGCGGAGTATTCACCCAGGCTGTGACCGGCCATCATCGCCGGTGCTTTACCGCCCTGCTGCTGCCACACACGGTACAGCGCAACAGATGCCGTCAACAGTGCTGGTTGGGTTTGCCAGGTTTTATTCAATTCTTCGGCAGGTCCCTGCTGGGTCAGTGCCCACAAGTCGTAGCCCAGCGCCGCAGAAGCTTCAGCAAACGTTTCTTCGACAATGGGATAGCTCGCCGCCATATCAGCCAGCATTCCAACGGTTTGAGAGCCCTGTCCAGGGAACACAAATGCAAATTGCGTCATCTTTAAATCCTTATCCTAGAAACGAACCAGCGCGGAGCCCCAGGTGAACCCACCGCCAAAGGCTTCAAGCAGAACCAACTGCCCAGGCTTAATGCGCCCGTCGCGTACAGCTTCATCCAGCGCGCACGGGACAGAAGCGGCAGAAGTATTACCGTGGCGATCCAGCGTCACCACGACATTGTCCATCGACATGCCGAGTTTTTTCGCCGTTGCGCTGATAATACGCAGGTTCGCCTGATGCGGAACCAGCCAGTCCAGTTGGGAACGATCAAGATTATTCGCCGCCAGCGTCTCATCAACGATGTGCGCCAACTCGGTTACTGCAACCTTGAAGACTTCGTTGCCCGCCATGGTCAGATGAATTGAATTTTCTGGATTCACACGGTCGGCATTAGGCAACGTCAGCAATTCACCATAGCTGCCATCAGCATGAAGATGCGTTGAGATAATTCCTGGCTCTTCAGAGGCAGCCAGCACTGCAGCGCCCGCGCCATCGCCAAAAATGATAATGGTCCCGCGATCTGTTGGATCGCAGGTGCGCGCCAGTACATCGGAACCGACAACCAGAGCATACTTCACCGCACCAGATTTCACGTATTGATCGGCTACGCTCAACGCGTAGGTGAAACCTGCACATGCTGCGGCAACGTCAAACGCCGGGCAACCTTTAATGCCCAACATGCTTTGAATCTGACATGCTGCGCTCGGAAAAGCGTGCGTAGCAGAAGTCGTTGCCACAACGATCAGCCCAATCTGGTCTTTATCGATGCCAGCCATCTCAATTGCGCGTGTCGCCGCTTCAAAACCCATGGTTGAAACGGTTTCGTTTGGCGCGGCAATGTGGCGTTCGCGGATGCCTGTACGAGTGACAATCCACTCGTCAGAGGTATCCACCATTTTTTCCAGATCGGCGTTTGTCCGCACTTGTTCGGGCAGATAGCTGCCAGTACCAATAATCTTCGTATACATGTACGCTCAGTCACTTTTCGGTTATATACCGTCACTTGCAAACTGCGAGTTCGCTGGCAGCGTCCTGCTACCGCAGAGATCCGCTTTTGCCACCGTCCAACAGCTCAAAACCAGCTGGGTATACAGATTCCAGGCGAGCGGCAATTCGCTGAGGAACTTGTCGCTGCACCGCCTGCACTGCCTGTTCAATCGCGACCGCAAAAGCTCGCTGATTGGCTGCACCATGACTTTTTATCACCGTGCCGCGCAATCCTAACAGACAGGCGCCGTTATACTGGTCGGGGTTGAGGTGACTGAATCGCCTCGTCAGGCTCTTTTGTAGCCAACGCTTTAATAACAGTAGCCACCACGACCGTTTTTTCCCTTCTCCCTGAGATTTCAGCAGAGAAAGGAACATCCTGACAACACCTTCCATCGTCTTTAATGTGACATTTCCTGTAAAGCCGTCACAGACCAGCACATCTGTCTTGCCAGTTAATAACTCATTGGCTTCAAGATAGCCGATATAGTTGATAGAAGGGATTGTTTTAAGCACCGCTGAGGCATCCCGAATACTGTCGAGACCCTTTACTTCTTCTTCACCAATATTGAGCAACGCCACGCGAGGATTGGGAATTCCCACCACCTCTTCAGCCAAAACTGAGCCCATAATGGCAAATTGCACCAACATTGTGCTGTCACAATCGACGTTGGCTCCTAAATCGAGAACCACCGTTTTGCCCTTTTGTTGATGCGGTAACACCGTCACCAACGCCGGGCGCTCAATCCCCTCCAGGGGCTTGAGTAATAATTTAGCCAGCCCCATCAGCGCCCCGGTATTGCCAGCACTGACACAGGCTTGCGCTCGACCTTCTTTCACCAGTTCCAGCGCCACGCGCATTGAGCTACCGCGACTGGCGCGGATAGCTTGCGAAGGCCGGGCATCACTGGCGATAACTGACTGCGCAGGAATAATCTGCAAACGAGAACGTTGTTCGAAGTCAGCTTTAGCAAGTAATGGCGTGATGGCGTCGGGATTACCGACTAAAAGAAGAGTGAGTTGCGAATTAGAGTTCAGTGCCTGCAAAGCTGCAGGCACTGTCACAGAAGGGCCAAAATCGCCCCCCATGACATCTAACGCCAGGGTTAGACGTGTCAAGGTATCGTCGCCGCCCGGTTTGGTCTTTCCCCAGTTGCCTGGGGAAAATCCTCACTAAGCTTCATCACGCAGATGCGTGATTACTTAGCGATGACCTTGCGGCCACGGTAGTAACCGTCGGCAGTGATGTGGTGACGCAGGTGTTTTTCACCAGAAGTTTTGTCTACAGACAGGCTGGTGACTGCGGTCAGCGCGTCATGGGAACGACGCATGCCACGTTTGGAACGGGTTGGTTTATTCTGTTGTACGGCCATGGACCTTACTCCTCAATTACGGTTTATCCCCGATCCAACGGGGAGCACCAATTACTTACGCTTTAAGCTGGCTAATACGGCAAATGGGTTTGGCTTTTGCGCTTCTTCAGGCAGTTCACCAAAGACCATGTCCGCTTCGGACACTTCACAGTGTTCAGAATCATGCACCGGAACTACCGGCAAGGCGAGGATGATTTCATCTTCAACCATTGCAAGCAGATCGATTTCACCGAATTCGTTAACCTCAATCGGTTCATACGCTTCCGGCAGTGCTTCAGCCTGTTCGTCTGAACGCACAGGACTAAAACAGTACGTTGTGTAGACCTGATGAGTAAACGGCTTCCCGCAACGCTGACACTCGAGCGTTACCGTCACCTTCGCATCGCCGTTTAACACTGCGAGACGTTGGTTATCGATAGCGAACGACATGGAGCATTCCACATCACTGTCCACACTGACTACGGATTCGGCGACGCGCTCAACCTGATCAGGAGTATAGATACCCTGGTAATCAAGGCGTTTTTGAGCCGTACGAACCGGATCGAGAGTCAGGGGTAATTTTACCTTTTGCATAGGGCGCGCATATTAACTTTGTAACGTCATAGAGTCAAAGAAAAAGGCAGCCTGTGGTTGCCTTTTGCCAATAATTCGCACACATTGCGGGTTACTGCTTTATTTTCGTTCAGTGCTGATAACGAACATCAACCTGCAAAACGAAGCGCATAGTTTAAAATGGCTATCATCAATACGCTATATCTGATGGAAAAAAATATGTCTAAACTTATTTTAGCCTCCACTTCGCCCTGGCGCCGCGCCCTACTTGAAAAACTACAAATCTCTTTCGAATGTGCCGCCCCGGAGGTCGACGAAACCCCGCATAGCGATGAATCACCGCGCCAGCTGGTGCTCCGGCTGGCGCAAGAAAAAGCGCAATCCTTAGCGTCACGTTATCCCTCTCATTTAATTATTGGTTCAGACCAGGTGTGTGTTCTTGATGGGGAAATCACCGGTAAACCGTTAACGGAAGAAAATGCGCGTCTGCAATTACGCAAAGCCAGCGGCAATATTGTCACCTTCTATACTGGGCTGGCGCTATTTAATTCGGCGAACGGGCATCTGCAAACGGAAGTGGAACCTTTTGACGTTCATTTCCGCCACTTAAGCGAGGCGGAGATTGATAATTACGTGCGTAAGGAGCATCCCCTGCACTGCGCGGGTAGCTTTAAGAGTGAAGGATTTGGCATTACGCTGTTTGAGCGTTTAGAGGGGCGTGACCCTAACACGCTGGTTGGTTTACCGCTAATCGCGCTGTGTCAGATGTTACGTCGGGAAGGGAAAAACCCGCTGATGGGATAGTTGTTTGCGCCGGATGCGGTTACGTCGCATCCGGCAATCGGTGCTGGCGGCCTGATGCAGTATCAGGCCTACCGCCCATTATATCTGGCTTATATGCTTGTATTAACGCGCATTACGCAGTTTCTGCAAACAACGCTTCAGGCCATCATCCATCGGCGCTTCGATACGCATCACCTCACCCGTTCCCGGATGGGTAAACTTCAACGCTGCCGCATGCAGGAACAAACGTCTCAGCCCCGTTCCGGTCTCAGTGAGCTGTTGATCAAACTCACGATCGCCGTAACGATCATCAAAGGCAATCGGATGACCCGCATACTGTGTATGCACACGGATCTGATGAGTACGCCCTGTTACCGGGCTACAACGCACCAGGGTGGCAAATGCATAGCGTTCTTCCACTTTAAAGCGTGTTTCCGACGGTTTGCCTTCCTGACTGACACGCACGATACGTTCACCGCTTTGCAGAATATTCTTCAGCAGCGGAGCCTGGACACTCTTCACGTGTGACTGCCACTGACCGCGCACCAGCGCCAGATAATCTTTTTGCATCCCTTTTTCACGTAATTGCTCATGCAGAGAACGTAACGCCGAACGTTTTTTCGCTACCAGCAATACACCTGAAGTGTCCCGGTCGAGTCGATGCACCAGTTCAAGGAATCGCGCTTCCGGGCGCAACGCCCTCAGCCCTTCAATAACGCCGAAACTTAAACCACTGCCGCCATGCACCGCCGTACCTGAGGGTTTATTCAGCACCAGGATATGATCATCTTCATATAAGATGACGTCCGCCAGCGCCGCCACTTTTTGCAGATGCGGCGAAACGGCCTCTTCTTCCCGTTCAGCAACGCGAACCGGCGGAATACGCACTTCATCACCGGCTTCGAGTTTATATTCAGGCTTAATACGTTTTTTGTTCACCCGCACTTCGCCTTTACGCAAAATACGGTAAATCATACTTTTTGGTACGCCTTTCAATTGGGTGCGCAAAAAGTTGTCGATACGTTGCCCCGCTTCATCAGCGGTAATAGCAACGATTTTTACGGATGGAGTCTCTGTTTTCATGGTGGGCGATTCTAAATAGCCAACAGGATTCGCGCCACTCATTTTTCTATGCTTATATTTAGTTCTGCACCTTATTACTTCCCAGTGCAATCACTTAATTGATGGTTATTAGACCAATCGCCAGTAAGAAGTGAAAAAACTGTGAGTAAGTGGGTGATAAATGGTAAAAGTCATCTTGCTATAACAAGGCTTGCAGTGGAATAATGAGAACGTTTCCGTGTCCAACCTTGTTAAAACAAGAAATTTTACGGAATACCCCATTTTGCCCGACCGATCATCAACGCAGCAATGGCGTAAGACGTATTGATCTTTCAGGCAGTTAGCGGGCTGCGGGTTGCAGTCCTTACCGGTAGATGGAAATATTTCTGGAGAGTAATACCCAGTCTGTTTCTCTGATAATTGCGCTGTTTTTCCGCATGAAAAACGGGCAACCGACACTCTGCGCCTCTTTGAGCTGACGATAACCGTGAGGTTGGCGACGCGACTAGACACGAGGCCATCGGTTCACACCCGGAAAGGCGTTACTTTGCCCGCAGCTTAGTCGTCAATGTAAGAATAATGAGTAAGTTACGATGAAAAGAATGTTAATCAACGCAACTCAGCAGGAAGAGTTGCGCGTTGCCCTTGTAGATGGGCAGCGTCTGTATGATCTGGATATCGAAAGTCCAGGGCATGAACAGAAAAAGGCGAACATCTACAAAGGTAAAATCACCCGCATTGAACCGAGTCTGGAAGCTGCTTTTGTTGATTACGGCGCTGAACGTCACGGTTTCCTCCCACTAAAAGAAATTGCCCGCGAATATTTCCCTGCTAATTACAGTGCTCATGGCCGTCCTAACATTAAAGATGTGTTACGCGAAGGTCAGGAAGTCATTGTTCAGATCGATAAAGAAGAGCGCGGCAACAAAGGCGCGGCATTAACCACTTTTATCAGCCTGGCGGGTAGCTATCTGGTTCTGATGCCGAACAACCCGCGCGCGGGTGGCATTTCTCGCCGTATCGAAGGCGACGACCGTACCGAATTAAAAGAAGCACTGGCGAGCCTTGAACTGCCGGAAGGCATGGGGCTTATCGTGCGCACCGCTGGCGTCGGCAAATCTGCTGAGGCGCTGCAATGGGATTTAAGCTTCCGCCTGAAACACTGGGAAGCCATCAAAAAAGCCGCTGAAAGCCGCCCTGCTCCGTTCCTGATCCATCAGGAGAGCAATGTTATCGTTCGCGCATTCCGCGATTACTTACGCCAGGACATCGGCGAAATCCTTATCGACAATCCGAAAGTACTCGAACTGGCGCGTCAGCATATCGCCGCGTTGGGTCGCCCGGATTTCAGCAGCAAAATCAAACTGTACACGGGTGAAATTCCCCTGTTCAGCCACTACCAGATCGAATCGCAGATCGAGTCCGCCTTCCAGCGTGAAGTCCGTCTGCCGTCTGGTGGCTCCATTGTTATCGACAGCACCGAAGCGTTAACCGCCATCGACATCAACTCCGCGCGTGCAACTCGCGGCGGCGATATCGAAGAAACTGCATTTAACACTAACCTGGAAGCAGCCGATGAGATTGCTCGTCAGCTACGCCTGCGTGACCTCGGCGGTCTGATTGTTATCGACTTCATCGACATGACGCCTGTACGCCATCAGCGCGCGGTGGAAAACCGTCTGCGTGAAGCGGTACGTCAAGATCGTGCGCGTATTCAAATCAGCCATATTTCTCGCTTTGGCCTGCTCGAGATGTCCCGTCAGCGCCTGAGCCCGTCGCTGGGTGAATCCAGCCATCACGTCTGCCCGCGTTGCTCCGGTACTGGCACCGTGCGTGATAATGAATCCCTGTCGCTCTCTATTCTGCGTTTGATTGAAGAAGAAGCCCTGAAAGAGAACACCCAGGAAGTCCACGCCATTGTTCCTGTCCCTATTGCCTCTTACCTGCTGAACGAAAAACGTTCTGCGGTAAATGCAATTGAAACCCGTCAGGACGGCGTGCGCTGTGTGATTGTACCAAACGATCAGATGGAAACCCCGCACTACCACGTACTGCGCGTGCGTAAAGGGGAAGAGACGCCGACCTTAAGCTACATGCTGCCGAAGCTGCATGAAGAAGCAATGGCGCTGCCGTCAGAAGAAGAGTTTGCGGAGCGTAAACGTCCGGAACAACCTGCACTGGCGACTTTTGCCATGCCGGATGTGCCACCAGCTCCAGCCCCGGCAGAACCTGTAACGCCTGCGGCAGCCACAGCGCCTAAAGCCGCGCCGACAACACCTGCTGCTCCTGCACAACCAGGCCTGTTAAGCCGTCTCTTCAGCGCCCTGAAATCGCTGTTCAGCGGTGGTGAAGAAACCAAACCAACCGAGCAACCTGCACCAAAAGCAGAAACGAAACCGGAACGTCAACAGGATCGCCGTAAGCCTCGTCAGAACAATCGCCGTGACCGTAATGAGCGCCGCGACACGCGTAGCGAACGTACAGAGGGTAGCGATAATCGCGAAGAAAACCGTCGTAATCGTCGCCAGTCACAGCAGCAAACTGCCGAGACGCGTGAGAGCCGTCAGCAGGCTGATGTAACAGAAAAAGCGCGTACCACCGACGAGCAGCAAACACCGCGTCGTGAGCGTAGTCGTCGCCGTAACGATGATAAACGTCAGGTACAACAAGAAGCGAAGGCACTGAATGTTGAGGAGCAATCTGTTCAGGAAACTGAACAGGAGGAGCGTGTACGTCCGGTTCAACCGCGTCGTAAACAGCGCCAGCTAAATCAAAAAGTGCGTTACGAGCAAAGCGTTGCGGAAGAAGTGGTAGCCGCTCCGGTGGTTGAAGAAACCGTCGCCGCCGAACCTGTTATGCAGGAAGCGTCTGCCCAACGTACTGAACTGGTGAAAGTACCATTGCCAGTCGTTGCACAAACTGCGCCGGAACAACAAGAAGATAACAATGTCGATAACCGTGACAACGGCGGTATGCCGCGTCGTTCTCGTCGCTCGCCTCGCCATCTGCGCGTGAGTGGTCAGCGTCGTCGTCGCTATCGTGACGAGCGTTATCCGGTTCAGTCACCAATGCCGTTAACCGTAGCGTGTGCGTCTCCGGAACTGGCCTCTGGCAAAGTCTGGATCCGCTATCCGGTTGTACGTCCACAAGATGTACAGGTTGAAGAGCAACGCGAACAGGAAGAAGTACAGATGCAGCCGATGGTGACTGAAGTCCCTGTCGCCGCCGCTGTCGAACCTGTCGTTGCCGCGCCGGTTATTGAAGAAGTGACCGAAACTATAGAAGCACCGGTTCCGGTTGCACAAGCGCAACCGGAAGTGGTTGAAACGACGCATCCTGAAGTGATTGCCGCAGCGGTAACTGAACAGCCACAGGTGATTGCCGAGGCTGATGTTGCTGTAGCGCAGGACGTTGCAGAACACGCGGAACCGGTAGTTGAACCGCAGGAAGAGACGGCAGATATTGAAGAAGTTGCCGAAACTGCCGAGGTTGTAGTTGCCGAACCTGAAGTTGTCGCTCAACCTGCCGCACCTGTGGTCGCTGAAGTCGCAGCAGAAGTTGAAACGGTAGCCGCTGTTGAACCTGAGATTACCGTTGAGCATAACCACGCTACCGCACCGATGACACGCGCTCCGGCACCGGAATATGTTCCGGAAGCACCGCGTCACAGTGACTGGCAGCGCCCTACTTTTGCCTTCGAAGGTAAAGGTGCCGCAGGTGGTCATACGGCAACGCATCATGCCTCTGCCGCTCCTGCGCGTCCGCAACCTGTTGAGTAATCATTAGCTCAAAGTAATCAAGCCCTGGCAACCGCCGGGGCTTTTTATTTCATCTTTGAATCAACATATTCAAATTCATCAAATGGCATTCTTGCTAGCCAACTACTCAAATCAGGCAAAAAAAATGCCCGCCCCGGCGATCCCAGAGCAGGCAGACAAAACATACCCAGTTTCATGATATGTTTGAAAAAGTGCTTATTTGTTGAGCTGGAAAAGCGATAACCCCTGCATATCAGTAAACGCTTTGTACGACGCCTGCAACGCCGTTTGCTGCATGATGTAAGATGAAATAGTCGCATTCCAGTCCACATCAACCAAATCACTCATCTGCTGCGTTTGGCCTAAAGCGCGATCGCTACCTAAAGAATCCAGCGACTCCAGCTCGTTCAGCTGCGTACCTAATTCCGCGCGTACGGTGAGCACATTATTCAGCGAGTTTTTCAGGCCACGGTTGGTTTTATCTAACGCCGCAGCGGAGGTTTCTTGATCCGCTTCACTATCCGCAACCGGTGTTTTAAGCGCAGCGATGGCGCTATCCAGCATGGCAAAAAGATTGGTTTCAGAATCGCTACCGTCTGGTTCCGCTACTGCATTACTGGTAATGCTATTAAAAATTTTGTCGCCGGTATGCCCTATCACCATCGAACGCGAAGCATCTACCTGTTGCTTAATACTTTCTGTTCCGCCGACATATTTACCTTTCTCTTCGCTAAACGGCGCGGTTTCTGTTTTATAACCCGCAAAAATGTAGCGCCCGTTACCGTCAGTGGTATTCGCCAGATTCAACAACTGGTCACGGAACCCCTGAATATCCGTTGCCAGCGATGCCCGGTCATCGTCACTCAAGGTGCCGTTGCTGGCATAGACAATTTTCTCCTGAGCATTCTGGATAGCAGTGGTCACCTGGCTAAGCACACTCTCTTCCAGTGACACTTTTTGAGTCGCGAAAGTACGCGCCAGCGTGTACTGGCTGTTTTGCGCCTGCGCTTGTGAGAGCACTACGGCTTGTGATGCAGCAATGGGATCATCTGAAGGGTTAACGACTCGCTTACCCGTCGACATCTGTTCGCCGTACTTCATCCATTTCGCCTGAGAACTGGTGATACCGCGCATGTTCTGCTGGTACATCATTTGAGTACTGAAACGCATTTTTTCTCTCCCTTAGCGAATGTTAATCAGCGCATCAAAAATGGCGTTCGCCGTCTGCAAAACCTGCGCATTCGCCAGGTAATACTGCTGAAAGCGTTGCAGGTTGCCGTACTCTTCGTCGAGGTTGACGCCGGAAATAGATTGCTGCTGATTAGAAAGTTGCGTTACCACATTACCTTGCGTGGTACTGCTAGTTTTCAACGTAGCGGTTTTATTACCGATGTCGCTGACCAACGAGGCATAGGCGTCGTTAAAGGATTTCGCCCCGCCCACCGTTTTACCGTTGTTTTGCAAATCCAGCAGCGCCTGACCATTGCGGTTGTCGCTCTCACCAGCCGTTTTATCACTCGCCATGGCGATTTCTGCTTCGTCGGTGATTAAAACATCCATATTGACGATGGCATCGCTTACCGGTTTCAGCGTAAAGCTGTCGTTAGCGACTGGTGTGCCAGTAAACGTCAACTCCAGACCATCAAACGTGACTTTACCGTCAGCATCCGGCGTCACCGGAAAAGTGGTATTGCTGGCAAGGCGGGTGACCTGCCACTGATCGTTGCTAAAGGAGATTTTGTAATCTGTCGCCAGCACGGCAGAGCCATCGGTCACGGTGGCGCTAATCGCGCTGTTACCCTGGTTTTTAGTATTCTCCAGTACAGCCGGCTTACCGATGGCAAAGAAATCCTGCCCTTCCTTACCATTGGCATCAAATCCCTTGTTATGTTGGGTATTGAAAGCCTCGGCAAATGCCAGCGCCAGTTGCCCGAGCGTATTGCGCGTCTGGTCAAGATCCTGAGAACGGAATGTCAGAATGCCGCCCAGCGACCCGGTATTCAGCAACTTCTCCGGGATCTCAATATTGCCTGCTGTCCCATCAACATAAGCGACAGTGGTACGAGAAGGATCGGCGCTGGACGGTACTGCCGCCAGCTGGCGCGCCGTACTACCTTGTACCAGCGAGTAACCATTGGCCATCGTGATGTTATAAGTGCCGCCATCCTGAACGCTGACTTCTACACCAACAATCTGGTTTAATTCACTCACCAGTTGATCGCGTTGATCCAGGAGATTGTTGGGTGACGCCCCTGCCCCCACACCTGTCAGGCGTGAAATTTGATCGTTCAGGCTGGCGATTTGTTTAGCGAAATTGTTGATCTGGTCAACGCTGGCACCTATCGCAATATTGACCTGTTTGTCCTGGTCGCGCAGATACTGATCGGTGGTTTTAAACTGATTCACCAGCCCTTCTGATTTACCAATCAGCGCCTGACGTGCTGCTGGATCTTCCGCGTTGCTGACCAGCGTTTGCAGACTGGTGAAGAAGTCCTGCATCTGTGTTGCCAGCGACGTGGTGCTGCCAGAGAGCATATTGTCGATTTTCGACATCTGCTCATAGCGGGAAGTCAGGCCGCTACTCTGGGTCTGCGCCGCACGTAACTGGTTGGTAATAAAGGCGTCGTACTCACGCTGTACGCCGGAAACGTAGACGCCATTGCCAACCCAGCCGCCTGCCCCCAGAGTGCTATTGGCCTGCGCCATAATGGTCGTTTGACGAGTATATCCGGCAACGTTATAGCTGGAAATATTATTACTCGCCGTATTTAACGCCGCCTGAGCCGCGTTAAGTCCGCTCATGGCGTTATTGATCAAGCTGGACATGGAGGTTCCTTATAAGCTTTCAATTACAGAGCATTATCGGCAGCGACCCGCCGGACTTGAGTTGTTCAGAACAGATTATCGATACTGATGTTGTAGGTCTTACTCACCTTGTCGCTTACCGATTTCATCTGTTGAATCATATTGGTGAGTTTGCGGGCATAATGAGGATCGGTAGCATAGCCCGCGTCCTGTAATACCTGCGCGCCCTGCTCGGCGCTTGTGGCGGTCGTCACGGCAGCGTAACGCGGATTACGCGTTAACAGTCCTACATAATCCGACAATGCTTCAAGATAAGAGCTGTAGACCCGAAACTTCGCCTTCACTTTCCTCGCTTCGCCGTTTTCATATTCGGTAGTGGTAATTTCAGTCACCGCCCCTTTCCAGTTGGCAGAGGCTTTGACGCCAAACAGGTTATAGCTTGGTTCACCATTTTCACGACGAATTTGCCGTTGACCCCAGCCTGATTCCAGCGCGGCCTGGGCGAGGATCAGATGATGTGGCACACCGCTTTGCTGGCTTGCCAGTTGGGCGGGCAATGAGAGTTGGGCGAGGAATGCTTTACTGTCACCTGGCAGCGAATCATCGTAGTTACGTGGCACGGCTTTTTGCACAAGCTGCGTGAGTGTCTGATTTTGATAACGCACCACGGTTTCGAGCGGGAATTTCATCGGTGCCGTTGGCGTCGCTTCATCTGGCAGTGGTTGTTCTGGCGTCATCTGTTTTACCATCATCTCCGCCAGTCCCAGACCTTTGCCCGCCGTCATCTGTTGGGCAATCTGCTGGTCATACATACTGGTGTAGAGGCGAGTGTGCTCACTACTGAACAGGCCATCTTTCGGTAGGGCTTCACGCATACTTTTCAGCATCATCTGCACGAACATCCCTTCCACCTGGCGGGCAACCGGACGAATATTTGCCGCCGGATCTTCGCCCGCTTTCGCTTTCAGATCGTTAAGCGATTGCGCATCCCAGGCGGCACTTGCCAGTAGTTTGCTGTCGCTAATCATCAGATGATTTCCAGTTTTGCCCGCAGACATCCCGCGCTTTGCATTGATTGCAGTATGGACATCAGATCCATCGGCGTAGCGCCCAGCGCATTGAGCGCGCGCACCACGTTATTGAGGCTGGCACTAGAACGTACGCTTTGCAGCGAACCGCCGCTCTGGCGTAAGTCGATCTGGGTTTGTGGCGTGACAACGGTCTGCCCGCCACCAAACGGTGTGTCTGGTTGACTCACGTTAACCTGACGATTTACCGTAACCGAGAGATTCCCCTGTGCTACCGCGCAACTGTCCAGCGTCACTTCACGATTCATCACCACTGAACCAGTACGCGAGTTAATAATCACTTTGGCGTCCTGCGGGATGACATTAACCTGCATATTCTGGATATCAGCAAGGAAACGCACCTGGGAACTGTTGCCACTCGGCACGCGTACCTGAATAGTCCGCGCATCTAACGCCGTCGCGTTACCGTATCCACGTGTGCGGTTGATGGTATCGGCAATTTCCTGCGCCATGGTGAAATCTTCCTCATTTAGCTGCAAATTGAGGGTATTGCCAGCGCCAAACTGGCTGGGCAATTCGCGCTCAATAATCGCACCATTAGTGATCCGTCCGCCGTTCAGTTGGTTAACCTGGACACTGCTGCCTCCCGCCGATGCGCCCGCACCGCCAACCAGAATGTTGCCCTGCGCCAGCGCATACACCTGGCTATCAACGCCCTTAAGCGGTGTCATCAACAACGTGCCGCCACGCAAACTTTTGGCATTCCCCATAGAAGAAACCACCACGTCGATGGTTTGCCCCTGGCGACCAAATGGCGGAAGCGACGCCGTCACCATTACCGCAGCCACGTTTTTGAGTTGCATATTAGTGCCAGTCGGAACGGTAATTCCCAACTGCGAGAGCATGTTATTAAGCGTTTGAGTGGTAAACGGCGTCTGGGTCGTCTGGTCGCCTGTACCATCCAGGCCAACGACCAGCCCATAACCGATCAGCGAGTTTTGCCGTACGCCCTGAACGCTGGTGAGATCGCGAATACGGTCGGCCTGCGCCACCGTCGCAACCAGCAAAAGAATGAACGCAGAGAGAAATTTAATCACTACAGCCTCACTTACATTGGCGACAGGTTAAGGAAGAAACGCTGTAACCAGCCCATATTTTGCGCTTCGTTAATGTAACCGTTACCCACGTACTCAATACGTGCATCCGCCACCTGAGTAGACGGTACGGTATTGCTGCCGCTGATGGTGCGTGGATTGACCACACCGGAGAAGCGAATAAACTCAGTGCCCTGATTAATGGCGATCTGTTTTTCGCCCACCACATGCAGGTTACCGTTGACCAGCACCTGATCGACCGTCACTGTTAATGTGCCGCTAAAGGTATTGCTGGCATTAGCACCGCCTTTACCGTTGAAACTATTGCCACCAGAGGCATCGACATCGGCGCGGGCGTTACCAAACAGCCCCTGCAAATAGCGCGGCACAGTATCAAAGCCAAAATTAGTTTTACCGTCACGGCTGGCATTCGCAGAGGAACTCTTGCTGGCGCTGACGTTCTCCTGCAACACAATGGTCAGCGTGTCACCAATATTGCGCGGTCGGCGATCTTCAAACAGCGGTTGATAGCCATAGTTAATCGGCTGGGCAGACTGAAAAATTGAACCGTTGGCAACGGGCGTCGGGCCGGGAACCGGCTGTGCACTGGTCGCCCCCTGCACCAGCGGCGTGGAGGGTATCCAGGCACAGCCGGATAGTGAAAGCACCAACAAGCTGGAAATGGCGTAAGTATGCACAGCGTTTTTTTGCATGGCTATCATCTCAAAATCAGTAAACCGGTGAGAGTCCCCACCGGTATGCCTTAGAGTTGCGTCAGTTTTTGCAGCATTTGATCGGTAGTGGATACCGCTTTACTGTTGATTTCGTAGGCGCGCTGTACCTGGATCATGTTGACCAGTTCTTCCGCCACGTTGACGTTAGATGTTTCAACATACCCTTGATACAACAGTCCTGCACCGTTCAGGCCTGGCGTGCTTTCATTCGGTGCACCGGAGGATTGCGTTTCGGTGTAGAGGTTTTCACCAATACTCTCCAGCCCGGTGTCGTTCATAAAGGTAGTGAGATTGAGTTGCCCAACCTGAACCGGCGCCGCCTGACCTTGCTGGGTAACGCTTACCACGCCATCACGACCAATGGTGATACTTAACGCATTCGCCGGAATGGTGATTGCTGGCTGCACCTGAAAGCCACCGGCCGTCACCAGTTGCCCGTTCTGATCCACCTGGAAAGAGCCGTCACGGGTATAGGCTGATGAGCCATCCGGTAACATGACCTGGAAAAAACCCTGCCCTTTGATGGCAACATCTTTGCTGTTATTGGTTTGCGACAGATTGCCCTGGCTGTGTAAACGTTCAGTGGCGACCGGACGCACACCGGTGCCAATTTGCAACCCGGATGGCAAGGTGGTTTGTTCGGAAGACTGTGCGCCAGGCTGGCGAATGGTTTGATAAAGCAGATCTTCAAACACCGCCCGCTGGCGCTTAAAACCGTTGGTGCTGACGTTTGCCAGGTTGTTGGCAATAACGTCCATATTGGTTTGCTGGGCGTCGAGACCCGTTTTGGCGATCCATAATGAACTGATCATAAAATATCCTGTGGTGGATTGCTGACAAGCAGAGCAAAAGCACGCGGCGGTGCGAATTCCCCCTCACCCTAACCCTCTCCCCAAAGGGGCGAGGGGATAGTCCGCGCGCTTTTATTGCAATGTCATCAATCGTTGAATTAACTCATCGACAGCAGTTGATTGGCACGCCCTGCGTTATCATCGACGCTGCTGATCACCTTCATCTGCATTTCAAAACGCCGCGCGCTGGCAATCATGTCGCTCATTGCCGAAACGGCATTGACGTTACTGCCTTCCAGTACGCCCGACATCACGCGCAACGTCGGGTCAGTCTGCAGCACCGTGCCACGCGTTGCCTGGCTTTCCGCACTTAAACGAAAAATACCATCATCACCACGCTGTACTTCACTGCCCGTGGCTTTCACCAGTTTCAGACGCCCCACTGGCGCGACGGTATTTGCCGGATCACCGGGATTCCGCGCCGAAATCGTGCCATCGGCGGCAATCGTGATTTCTGCCCCTTCCGGTACAGCAATCGGTCCCGCCTCGCCAATCACCGGATGCCCCTGAATCGTCAGTTGCCCGGTGGGATCAACCTGGATGCTGCCGTTACGCGTATACCCTTCGCTACCGTCAATAGTCTGCACGGCCAGCCAGCCGTCCTGCTGTAATGCGACGTCCAGCGGGCGCGAGGTGTAATCCATCTTGCCGGGAGTCATGTCTGCACCCGGCGTTGACGCCGTTACCAGCGTGCGCGTGGGCAGAGAAAGCCCTTCCACCGGCACCGCACGTAAGGCGTTTAACTGCGCGCGAAAACCCGGTGTCGAGACATTTGCCAGATTACTGGCGGTCACCGCCTGCTGATTCAGCGTCTGGCTGGCGGCGCCCATTGCGGTATAGATTGCGTGATCCATTGAGCTATTCCGTCAGCAATTAGCGTAAGTTAACCAGCGTGTTAAGGATCTGATCCTGGGTTTTGATGGTCTGAGCATTGGACTGATAGTTACGCTGGGCGACAATCATATTGACCAGTTCTTTGCTGAGATCGACGTTGGACGCTTCCAGCGCGCCGTTGGTCAGACTGCCAAAATTACCCGTTCCGGCAGTCCCCAGCAGCGCCACGCCAGAAGATTGCGTCGCAGACCAGACGTTATCGCCTTCGGAAGCCAGCCCTTCGTTGTTAGCGAAGTTTGCCAGCACAATCTGCCCCAGCAACTGGGTTTGTTCGTTGGAATAGTTACCGACTACCGTGCCGTCATCGTTGATTTGATAGCTCACCAAATCGCCAGGTTTGTAGCCATCCTGCGTGGTTGCCACAATGTTGTTTGCGCCGGTGTTTTGCTGCATAGAATTGAGGAAACTTAACGAGAATGAGGCAGGATCTGCGCCATTGATTGCGCCGGTGGTAATGTTCGCTGTCCCCCCCGAAGTCAATATGCCATTGGCATTAAACGCTAGCGTCGTTGCGTGGTTCGCTGTGCCTGTTGGATCACTGCTGTCCTGGGTGTAAACATCCCAGTTATTATCCCCGGTCTTCACAAAGTAGACGCTCATGTCATGAGCATTCCCCTGACTATCGAAAACAGTCACCGAGCCTTTTTTGTTATAGCTATCCGCATTACTGGCATCAAAGGTAGTCACCGACGGAAGCGGATCACTGGAGTTCAGGTTGATCTGCATCGACGCCGTGGTGGTGGTTTTTGCCGCCATCAAGGTATTTGGAATCGAAATATTGGTCGGATTCGCCCCTTGCTGAATGGTCGGCGGCGTGCCGGTTGCCGGATAACCTGTCAACTGTAAACCTTGCATATTCACCAGGTTGCGGTTTTCATCGAGTTTGAATTGCCCGTTACGGCTATAAAACACCGAGCCGTTGCTGTCTACCAGGCGAAAAAAACCGTTCTGGCTGATAGCAACGTCAAGACCACGTCCGGTATTGGTGGTCGTGCCATCGGTAAAATCCTGGGTGATGCCAGCAACTTTTACTCCCAGTCCCACTTTAGAACCCGCGAACATATCAGCAAATGAAGCCGTGCCGGATTTAAAGCCATAGGTGGCGGAGTTGGCGATATTGTTGCCAATGACATCGAGGTTGGTGGCGGCAGCGTTTAATCCGCTTACCGCTTGAGAAAAGGCCATGACTGACTCCTGAAATGTGAAGGCTTAGATTATCTGCCGTACTTCGTCGAGCGTGGTGGTGCCGTAAGTACCAAGATCCAGCGTATTCCCGTTGTTGCCGCGAATCACGCCCTGTACCAGAGCAAACTGCAGCGGTTGAGCCACTAACTGCGTACCACCGTTACTGGCGCTAATCGCCACGTTATAAGAACCATTTGGAGCGGTTGTGCCATCAGTTAACGTACCGTCCCAGGTGAAACTGTGGACGCCGGCGGTCAGTTCACCGATATCAATAGTGCGCACAACCGCGCCGTTTTTATCAGTGATAGTGGCAGTGACTTTGTCTGCCGCCTGTTGCAGTTCAACACCGAACGGTGTGGTCGTGGTTACCGCACCTTCTTCACTGCCGGTTCCGGCAAGAATAGTGGTGCCGGGGATCATCACACCGTGACCAATCAGGTTACTGGCCTGTAGCGACTGACTGTTGTCTATCTGCCCGGAAATCGAACCGAGCGTAGTATTGAGTTTTTCAATCCCACTGACCGTGCTGATTTGCGCCAGTTGCGACGTCAGCTCGTTGTTTTCCATTGGATTGGTCGGGTCCTGGTTTTTTAGTTGTGCCACCAGCAAGGTCAGAAAACTGCTTTGTAAATCTGCGGCGTTACTGCCCGTGATCGAACTACTGCTGGTAGTGCTGACGCCGGTATTTGTCGGATCGGTGGTGGTTACCGCAATGGACATGGCTTTCTCCTTTATTGACCGAGCGTGAGGGTTTTCAGCATCATGCTTTTCACCGTGTTAAGCACTTCCACGTTGGCCTGATAGCTGCGCGACGCCGACATGGTGTTAACCATCTCCCCGACAACATCAACGTTTGGCATTTTCACGTAGCCCTTCGCGTCCGCCAGCGGATTACCCGGCTCATAAACCAGTTTGTCCGGAGCCTGACTTTCAATAACATCGGCAACCTTTACGCCGCCCGTAGCAGCGCCTGGCGCGGCGTTCACCTGGAACACCACCTGTTTTGCCCGATAAGGTTGTCCGTCTGGGCCAGTCACACTGTCGGCATTAGCCAGATTACTGGCCGCCACGTTCAGACGCTGGGACTGAGCAGTTAACGCCGATCCGGCGATATCAAAAATATTCAGCAGTGCCATCCGTTAATTTCCGCTCTGTAAAACGTTCATCATGCCTTTGATTTGCCCACTCAACGCACTAAGGCTCATCTGGTATTGCAGGCTGTTATCGGCAAACTGGGTACGTTCGCGATCCATATCGACGGTATTGCCGTCCAGCGAAGGCTGATCCGGAATACGGTATTGCAGTTCTGTGGAAGGAGGCGTCAGCGCCTGCGCCGGAATGTGTTGCGTTGAGGTCATGGTCAGCGCAACCACGCTGGTTTCATCTCGTCCACGCTGCATCACTTTTTTAAGTTCACTGGCAAAATCTATATCGCGCGCCTGATAACCAGGGGTATCAGCATTGGCGATATTTGCCGCCAGCACTTCCTGACGCTGGGCGCGCAGATTGAGCGCCTCTTGTTGAAAACGTAAGGCGGCGTCGAGCTTATCGAGCATATCTCCTCCGCAGGTATCAAAATTCTGCCGTCAGCTTAAAGGCTTTACGCGCGCGTTATCGGCGGAATAAACGCAAAATGGGTCGCTATTTATGCCGTTGATGGTCACAACGCGCGGGTACAATTTGGCCTGTAGAAATGGCTGGAGGTGAAAATGCTGGCAATGAAGCGTTGTATGGTGATCATCGCGATACTGTTCAGTCCGCTGAGTGCGGCTGGCGATCTCACATCACAATTGCAAACCTTTTTTGCCGCACAACTGGCAGGGTTGAGTGATGAAGTCCGGGTCTCTATTCGTACTGCGCCCCATTTACTGCCTCCGTGTGAACAGCCATTGCTGTCGATGACCAGCAATTCCCGCCTGTGGGGCAATGTGAATGTGCTGGCGCGCTGCGGCAACAACAAACGATATTTGCAGGTTAATGTGCAGGCCACGGGAAATTATGTGGTTGCTGCGATGCCCGTTGTGCGTGGGGGAAAACTGGAATCTGGCAGTGTCAAACTAAAACACGGACGGCTGGATACCTTACCGCCGCGTACTGTACTGGATGTCAATCAACTTGTTGATGCCGTCAGCCTGCGCGATCTGGCGCCCGAACAGCCTGTACAGCTAACCATGCTGCGCCAGGCCTGGCGAGTCAAAGCCGGTCAACGCGTCAATGTGATTGCCAGCGGGGAGGGATTCAGCGCCAATGCTGAAGGTCAGGCACTGAACAATGCCGCCGTCGCGCAAAATGCTCGTGTCCGCATGGTGTCGGGTCAGGTGGTCAGTGGCGTGGTGGATGCTGATGGGAATATTCTTATAAACCTGTAAGCTGTTAAAGATTGACCGACTATTGCCGATAAATAAGCAACAAATGATAAAAGCGCCCTCAATGAGGAATAAACCATGAGTATTGACCGCACTTCACCTCTGAAGCCCGTAAGCACCGTTCAGCCACGCGAAAACACTGACGCGCCGGTAGCCAATACCCGCTCGACTAAAACGACCGCAGCCACCAGCACCAACGTCACGTTAAGCGATGCGCAGGCAAAATTGATGCAGCCAGGCAGCAGTGATATCAATCTTGAACGCGTAGAAGCGTTGAGACAGGCGATTCGTAACGGTGAGCTAAAAATGGATATCGGCAAAATTGCCGACGCGCTGATCAGCGAAGTACAACAAGACTTACTGAGTAAATAGGCTTATGACGCGTCTTGCAGAGATCCTCGACCAGATGTCCACAGTGCTTAACGAGCTTAAAATGGTGATGGATCAAGAGCAACAACATCTCTCTATGGGGCAGATCAACGGCAGCCAGTTGCAATGGACTACAGAACAAAAAAGCTCACAGCTGGCAACGCTGGATTACCTTGAGCAGTTACGTCGGCAAACACTGGATACTGTAAACAGCGACGAGATCACACAGCGATGGCAGGAAATTACCGTGAAAACGCAGCAACTGCGCCAGTTAAATCAACATAACGGCTGGCTTCTGGAAGGACAGATTGAGCGCAATCAACAGGCGCTGGAGATGCTGAAACCGCATCAGGAACCGACGCTGTACGGGGCTAACGGTCAAACCTCAACGTCCCATCGCGGCAGTAAAAAGATATCTATCTGAAGATTTTCTCCGGCCTGCAATGCAGGCCGGAACGCATTATTACACCGTCCGACGGGCAAACTCTTTAACTTTGAAGCCCAGCACCGCCAGCGCGGCAAAGTATGCCGCGATCCCCGCGACAACAACCGCCATCAAGCGTAGTAAACGCCAGGGCATAGTGCCCAATGACCACTCTGGCATGATGTGTAACATACCTAACAGCACGCCAGACATCACCAATACGGCTACCAACAAACGCAGCAGAAACGCAGTCCAGCCGGGCTGCGGGGTGAAGATTTTCTGCTTACGCAACTGCCAGTACAGCAGCGAAGCATTCAGGCAAGCCGCAAGACCAATGGAAAGCGACAATCCGGCATGTTTCAACGGGCCGATAAACGCCAGGTTCATCAATTGCGTCAGGATCAGCGTGACGATGGCTATTTTTACCGGTGTTTTAATGTCCTGTCGGGAATAAAAGCCCGGAGCCAGCACTTTCACCACAATCAGGCCAATCAAACCCACCGAGTAAGCAATTAACGCCCGCTGGGTCATCAGCGCATCAAAGGCGGTAAATTTACCGTATTGAAACAGTGAAACGGTCAACGGCCCGGAAAGGATACCCAGCGCCACCGCGCTTGGCAGCGCCAGCAAGAAACAAAGACGCAGCCCCCAGTCCATCAAGCGGTTGTATTCATCGTGATTGCCGCTGGCAAAACTTTTCGACAGCGACGGTAGCAAAATGGTGCCCAGCGCCACGCCCAGTACGCCAGACGGGAACTCCATTAAACGGTCGGCGTAATACATCCAGGACACAGAACCGGATGCCAAAAACGAAGCGAAAATGGTGTTAATGATCAAGGAGATCTGACTGACAGAGACGCCAAGAATCGCCGGTCCCATCTGTTTCACCACGCGCATCGCACCCGCATCGTGGAAGTTAATGCGTGGCAAAACCAACATGCCTATCTTCTTCAGGTGCGGTAGCTGATAAACCAGTTGCAGGATACCGCCCACCGTTACAGCCCACGCCAGCGCCAGCACAGGC
This sequence comes from Escherichia sp. MOD1-EC6819, assembly GCF_002965765.1. Taxonomy (NCBI): domain Bacteria; kingdom Pseudomonadati; phylum Pseudomonadota; class Gammaproteobacteria; order Enterobacterales; family Enterobacteriaceae; genus Escherichia; species Escherichia sp. MOD1-EC6819. The sequence continues at coordinate 116,568 of NZ_PTRG01000009.1, forward strand.
GGATTAAAGTACGGCGCGGCAAACAGCGCAAAACCAATCATGCTGATGTTAAGTAACGTCGGGGCAAATGCCGGAATCGAAAAACGGTTCCAGGTATTGAGAATCGCCCCCACCAGCGACGCCAGGGAGATCAGCAAAATATAGGGAAAAGTAATCTGTAATAGCTGGGTAGTCAGGGCAAATTTGTCGGCAGTATCAGCAAAGCCCGGCGCGGTCACCATGATTACCCACGGCGCGGCGAGCATCCCGGCAACCGTCACAACCGCCAGCGCGAGTGTCAGCAGACCAGAAACATAAGAGACAAAGACCCGCGTGGCGTCTTCACCCTGCTTGCTTTTATATTCCGCCAGAATCGGCACAAATGCCTGGGAGAAGGCTCCTTCAGCAAAAATACGGCGCAACAAGTTAGGAAGTTTAAAAGCGACAAAAAAGGCGTCGGTTGCCATCCCTGCGCCAAAGATTCTGGCGACAATTGCGTCACGTGCGAAGCCAAGCACACGCGAAAACATGGTCATCGAGCTGACGGCGGCCAGCGATTTTAATAAATTCATCGGTGTTCTAATCCAGACCCACGGGCAAAACGCCTGCAAGGCAGGCGCTGAAAGAGGCGAATAGTCTACCTGGATTATGGTGAATTGCTACCGCCAGATGTTACAGGGTTTATTCACTCATCGCGTCGCGCCAGATCTTGTCAACGATGCGCTGCGCCAGCACCGCCTGTTCACCGGCGGTTTGCGGAACTGTCTGATTTTGCACGCACTCAATGAAGTGACGTGCGCAACCAACAAATCCACGCTGCTCAAGGGTACTCTGCCAGCCTGGAATCGGTTTATGCACTACCCCCTGCCCGCGCTCCTCACGCCATTCACGCATATCCGTAATGTCGATGAGCGCACCGTCAGTCACGGCCTGCACGGCTTCACGCTGACTTCCGGCACGGCGATGCATACTGGTGGTAATCTGCAAAGAACCCGCAGAAAAATGGTGCTCGGCAAATAGCATTTCGCCAGCGTCGTTAGTCAGTAGCGTGCCGCCATCCAGAGAGGCTTTACCGCCAGACAACCACAGCGCGGTATCCACCACATGCAGATAATCATCCAGCAACGTGAAATAAAGATCGTGCGGCCCGACACTATTGCTACGATGCTTATCCATTCTTAGCGAGGCCGCCGTAGCGAGTTGCGTTTTTAACTCACAGTAGAGAGGTGCGAAACGGCGGTTAAAACCGACCATCAGGGTGAGTTTTTTCCGTGCTGCCAGTTCCACCAGCCGCTCGGCATCACGCAGATTTTCCGCCAGCGGTTTATCAACACAAACATGCACCCCCGCATTTAACAGCGCACTGACAACCTCAAAGTGGCTGGCAGTGCTTGAATGCACGAAAACCGCATCGCAACTGGCGGCGAGGCTGGATAACGAATCAGCGTAGGGAATGCGCCAGCTTTCACAAACTGGCAGGGCTTTCTCACGCGTTGGCGACCACGCGCCTTGTAACGTCCAGTCTGATGCTGCCGCCAGCACCGGTAACCACGCTTTTTGCGCGATGCCGCCTAATCCCACTACGCCGATACGTAATTTTTTCACTTTAATCTCCCAGATGGGCCAGCAATGAATCAAGACGCTGTTTCAGTTCTGCCACTTCGATTTCCAGTGCTTCGACACGAGCCTGTAAATCGCCGTCAACCGCGTTCGACGACTCCGTTAACACCGGTTGATCCTCAACCTCACCGCTGAAAAGATGCATATAACGGCTTTCACGTTTACCCGGGTCACGAGCCAGGCGAACCACAAAAGGCCCGTCTTCACGATTAGCCAGTTGTTCCAGCGTGGACTCCACTTCCGCCATATCGCTAAATTCATACATCCGCGCCGCGCGGCTGCGCAATTCGCCTGGCGTCTGGGCACCGCGTAACAACAAAGTGGTTATCAACGCCACTTCTGCGGCACTCAGTTTCAGATCGCCAAATTCTGAATTACAAAAGCGTTGCTCATATTTGGTGACCCGATTACCAAAACCGCTCACCGTGCGTAAATAATGACGTTTGACCAGATTATCCAGCTGCTCCTGCACCTCGGATTCACTCAGATTCATTACCGGTTCACGGTTCGTTTTCTGATTACAGGCCGTTACTACACCATTTACAGAAAGCGGATATTGCTCCGGCGTTGTCACCTGTTTTTCCAGCAAGCAGCCAATCACGCGGGCTTCCAGTGCAGTAAGTTGATATTTCATGAGATTCTCCTTAGCGGCCGGGCGTCCAGTCTGGGGTGGTTAATGCCGTCAGTACGTGATCGCGCCATTGTCCATCAATCAACAAATAATCTTTCGCATAGCCTTCTTTTTCAAAACCCAGTCGCGCAAGTAAATCACCGCTGCGTTTATTGTGCGGCATATAGTTGGCCATAATGCGATGAATATGTTGGGTGCGCTGCATATAACGAATGGCGGCGGTCAGGGCTTCAAACATTAGCCCTTTGCCCTGCCATTTTTGCCCAATCGAATAACCGAGATAGCAGGCATGAAAAGATCCTCGCACCACATTAGAAAAATTGGCAACGCCAATAATCTCTTTCTCATCCGGGTCGAATAACCCAAAATAGAATGCAGAACCTTGTTTATGAAATTCATTAATCATGCTTAACCTGGCCTGCCAGCCTGAAGGATAGCAGTGGCTTTCGTCGCGCACTGGTTCCCAGGGCTTGAGGAAATGGCGATTCTCTGCGTAATAATCCGCCAGCCGCCAGGCATCACGATCATGCACCAGACGCACGACCAGTCGGTCCGTGGTTAAGCGCACTTTTGGCACGTTACTGCGATAGCCAAACATTCTATACCTACTCCTTCCCGTAACGTCTTTAATACGCTGTAAGTATTACTATACCTGCGCAACCAGAGCCTGTGAAAAGTCCAAAATGCCATTTCCTGCATTATTCACATATTTGATAAAAACTCTCTATCAAAGAGGGCTTTCGATAAAAAAATATTGTCCCGGGAATTGTGGGAAAAGTATTAGCGACCATGCAGAATAGAAAGTGCTCATCTTTTATTTCCCAGGAGGGGAAATGTCGCGCGTGTCGCAGGCGAGGAACCTGGGTAAATATTTCCTGCTCATCGATAATATGCTGGTCGTGCTGGGGTTCTTTGTTGTCTTCCCGCTGATCTCCATCCGCTTCGTTGATCAAATGGGCTGGGCCGCCGTGATGGTCGGTATTGCCCTCGGTCTGCGTCAGTTCATTCAGCAAGGGTTGGGTATTTTTGGCGGCGCAATTGCCGACCGCTTTGGCGCTAAACCAATGATTGTCACCGGTATGCTGATGCGCGCCGCCGGATTCGCCACTATGGGCATCGCCCAGGAGCCCTGGTTACTGTGGTTTTCCTGCCTTCTCTCAGGTCTTGGCGGCACTCTTTTCGATCCGCCGCGTTCGGCGCTGGTGGTCAAATTGATTCGCCCGCAGCAACGTGGGCGCTTTTTCTCGTTGTTGATGATGCAGGACAGTGCCGGTGCGGTCATTGGCGCTTTGTTGGGAAGCTGGCTGTTGCAATATGATTTCCGCCTGGTCTGCGCCACAGGGGCGATTCTATTTGTACTGTGTGCAGCGTTTAATGCCTGGTTGTTACCGGCATGGAAACTCTCTACCGTGCGCACGCCAGTCCGCGAAGGCATGGCTCGCGTGATGCGTGATAAACGTTTTGTCACCTACGTCCTGACGCTGGCGGGCTACTACATGCTTGCCGTTCAGGTGATGTTGATGCTGCCGATTATGGTCAACGACGTCGCCGGAGCGCCCTCTGCCGTTAAATGGATGTATGCCATTGAAGCATGTCTCTCCTTAACCTTGCTCTACCCTATCGCTCGCTGGAGCGAAAGGCGCTTTCGTCTGGAACACCGGTTGATGGCTGGGTTGTTGATAATGTCATTAAGCATGATGCCGGTGGGCATGGTCAGCAGCCTGCAACAACTTTTCACCCTGATTTGTCTGTTTTATATCGGTTCGATCATTGCCGAACCTGCGCGTGAAACCTTAAGTGCCTCGCTGGCGGATGCACGAGCACGCGGCAGCTATATGGGTTTTAGCCGTCTGGGTCTGGCCATTGGCGGAGCTATTGGCTATATCGGCGGCGGTTGGCTGTTTGATCTGGGAAAGTCGGCACAACAACCAGAGTTACCGTGGATGATGTTGGGCATTATTGGCATAATCACCTTCCTTGCGCTGGGTTGGCAATTTAGCCAGAAACGCGCGGCGCGTCGGTTGCTGGAACGCGACGCCTGAAAACGCGATGCTTTCTGTTACCATTGCTCGCCCTGTCAACCTGACACGCCTTAACAGCTTGTTATTACCTGCCGCCGCAGAATTCAGTTTTTTCTGCTGGCGAGTTTAACGCTGGTGGCACATGCTGCGTTGTGTCAGGATATTGACGCAGATTTCATGTCGAGGACTACCATGAACAAGTTTTTATTTGCCGCTGCATTGCTCGTCAGCGGCCTGCTCGTTGGCTGTAATCAACTCACCCAGTACACGATTAGCGAACAAGAAATTAACCAGTCACTTGAGAAACATAATAATTTCTCGAAAGATATCGGTTTGCCCGGCGTAGCGGATGCCCATATTGTTCTGACAAACCTGGCCAGCCAAATTGGTCGCGAAGAGCCGAATAAGATAACCTTAACCGGGGATGCAAATCTGGATATGAACTCCCTGTTCGGCAGCCAGAAAGCGACCATGAAACTAAAACTGAAAGCACTGCCGGTTTTCGATAAAGAAAAAGGCGCTATCTTCCTGAAGGAAATGGAAGTGGTCGATGCGACGGTACAACCGGAAAAAATGCAGACAGTGATGCAAACGTTGCTCCCCTATTTGAATCAGGCATTACGCAACTACTTTAACCAGCAACCGGCTTACATTCTGCGCGAAGATGGCAGCAAAGGTGAAGCAATGGCGAAAAAACTGGCGAAAGGTATTGAGGTGAAACCTGGCGAAATTGTCATTCCGTTTACTGATTAAACACGAGGGCGCATTCGCGCCCTTTATTTTTCGTGCAAAGGAAAACGTTTCCGCTTATCCTTTGTGTCCGGCAAAAACATCCCTTCAGCCGGAGCATAGAGATTAATGACTGCACCATCCCAGGTATTAAAGATCCGCCGCCCAGACGACTGGCACCTTCACCTCCGCGATGGCGACATGTTAAAAACTGTCGTGCCGTATACCAGCCAAACCTATGGTCGGGCCATCGTTATGCCCAATCTGGCACCGCCCGTGACGACCGTTGAAGCTGCCGTGGCTTATCGTCAACGTATTCTTGACGCCGTCCCTGCCGGGCACGACTTCATCCCGCTGATGACCTGCTACCTAACTGATTCACTGGATGCAGACGAACTGGAGCGAGGGTTTAACGAAGGCGTGTTCACCGCTGCAAAACTTTACCCAGCAAACGCGACCACCAACTCCAGCCACGGCGTGACGTCGGTTGACGCTATCATGCCCGTACTGGAGCGAATGGAAAAAATGGGTATGCCACTGCTGGTACACGGAGAGGTGACACACGCCGACATCGACATTTTTGACCGTGAAGCGCGCTTTATTGAAACTGTTATGGAGCCGCTACGCCAACGTCTGGCTGGGCTGAAAGTGGTTTTTGAGCACATCACGACGAAAGATGCCGCTGAATATGTTCGTGACGGTAATGAACTGCTGGCTGCTACCATTACACCCCAGCATTTGATGTTTAACCGTAACCATATGCTGGTTGGTGGCATACGTCCGCATCTGTACTGCCTGCCCATTCTCAAACGTAATGTGCATCAACAGGCGCTGCGTGAACTGGTCGCCAGTGGCTTTAGTCGCGTTTTCCTTGGGACTGACTCCGCGCCACATGCGCGTCATCGCAAAGAGAGTAGCTGCGGTTGTGCCGGCTGTTTTAATGCCCCAACGGCGCTGGGCAGTTACGCCACTGTCTTTGAAGAAATGAATGCGTTACAGCACTTTGAAGCATTCTGTTCTTTAAACGGCCCGCAGTTCTATGGTTTGCCAGTCAACGAATCGTTTATTGAACTGGTACGCGAAGAGCAGAAAGTGGCTGAAAGCATCGCTCTGACTGACGACACGTTGGTGCCATTCCTGGCCGGAGAAACAGTACGCTGGACAGTTAAACAATAAAAAACGTAGTTCCCTGTTGTCATTAGGTTATTTTGCCTGTATAAATAACCAGTATATTAAACAGGGGGCTATTATGAGAATTGAAGTCACCATAGCGAAAACTTCTCCATTACCTGCCGGAGCCATTGACGCTCTGGCAGTTGAACTTTCCCGCCGTATTCAATATGCGTTTCCTGATAACGAAGGTCATGTTTCTGTTCGTTATGCCGCAGCTAATAATTTATCGGTTATTGGCGCAACAAAAGAAGATAAACAGCGCATTAGCGAAATTCTGCAAGAAACATGGGAAAGCGCAGATGACTGGTTCGTTAGCGAATAATATGCAGTAATGTTTGTTTTTGCCGGGTCGCCCCGGCTTTTTTATTTTCAGCACAAAATTTCTACACTTCCTCAAAATAATTGCACGATATGCTAAAAAAATATGAATGACATGCTGTTTTATTGTTCATATAAATCTTAAAAACAAAAAAATATCTCTTTCCCCCTTTAAAAATTCTGTGGATACCCTTACTTATTGGTATACTGAAGTTGCTTCAGATAAAAATGCATTGAACCTCGAATAACGTTGTCTAGTAACACGAATTAGGGGGCCATGATGGAAAAAAACAATGAAGTCATTCAGACTCATCCGCTCGTAGGGTGGGACATCAGCACCGTTGATAGCTATGATGCTCTGATGTTGCGTTTGCACTACCAGACCCCAAATAAGTCCGAGCAGGAAGGGACTGAAGTTGGTCAGACACTCTGGTTAACTACTGATGTTGCCAGACAATTTATTTCGATATTAGAAGCAGGAATCGCCAAAATTGAATCTGGTGATTTCCATGTAAATGAGTATCGTCGTCATTAACTTGACATGACCATCCACCCAAAAGGCACCAGATTGGTGCCTTTACTATTTCTGGGTTGTATATCTGCATTCACTTAATTACTCTGCTTAAACCATGAGAGCAGAGAGAAAAAAATGAAATACGATCTCATCATTATTGGCAGCGGTTCCGTAGGCGCTGCAGCCGGGTATTATGCCACTCGGGCCGGTTTGAAAGTGCTGATGACCGACGCCCATATGCCGCCGCACCAACACGGCAGCCACCACGGTGATACACGATTAATTCGCCATGCTTATGGTGAAGGTGAAAAGTATGTTCCGTTGGTACTTCGCGCGCAAACCCTGTGGGATGAACTCTCCCGTTACAACGAAGAAGACCCCATTTTTGTGCGCTCTGGCGTCATTAACCTCGGCCCAGCCGACTCCGAATTCCTCGCCAATGTCGCCCACAGCGCGGAACAATGGCAACTCAACGTCGAAAAACTGGATGCGCAAACCATTATGGCTCGCTGGCCTGAAATACGCGTCCCTGACAATTACATCGGCTTGTTTGAGGCTGATTCTGGCTTTCTGCGCAGCGAACTGGCAATTAAAACCTGGATCCAACTGGCGAAGGAAGCTGGCTGTGCCCAACTGTTCAACTGCCCGGTCACCGCAATTCGTCATGACGATGACGGCGTAACTATTGAAACAGCTGACGGCGAGTATCAGGCGAAAAAAGCGATCGTCTGCGCGGGAACCTGGGTAAAAGACCTGCTGCCAGAACTGCCTGTCCAGCCAGTACGCAAAGTGTTCGCCTGGTATCAGGCCGATGGTCGTTATAGCGTGAAAAATAAATTTCCGGCCTTTACCGGAGAACTGCCCAATGGCGATCAGTATTACGGCTTTCCCGCCGAAAATGACGCTCTGAAAATTGGAAAACATAATGGTGGTCAGGTGATTCATTCAGCGGATGAACGCGTTCCGTTTGCTGAAATCGCCAGTGACGGTTCTGAAGCATTTCCCTTCTTACGTAGCATACTGCCGGGCATTGGTTGCTGCCTGTACGGAGCTGCCTGTACCTACGATAATTCGCCTGATGAAGATTTTATTATCGACACCCTGCCCGGTCACGATAATACGCTGCTGATTACCGGCCTGAGTGGTCACGGATTTAAATTTGCATCGGTATTAGGGGAAATAGCCGCCGATTTTGCGCAAGGTATAAATAGCGATTTTGATTTGACGCCATTCAGACTTTCCCGCTTCAAATAATCATCATCACGGCCTCAAAATGAGGCCGTTTTTACAGGAGTATTTAATGCGTCGGCTGTTGAACTATCTCATCAATAATATTCGCGAGCATCTGATGCTTTATCTTTTTCTGTGGGGATTATTGGCCATTATGGATCTGATCTACGTGATTTATTTTTAACCACGCAGCACTGACATAAATTGACAAAAACTTAATCTCTCTTTCATTTGGTGTGAAAAATTGAATAAGCTTATGTCTCTCTTAACTTCATTCCCCAGACATACCTCATCCTGAAACCACTAAACTTATGAAGATTCTTTCATTATTAAATCAAAATTATTGAAATAAAAATAAATATCATTTGAATTGTTATTTTTAAGTTGCAATTCATTCTCCAACGCGCCATTTTCATTCTTTCGCAAATAAGTTTCGGATGCACTGATGTCCCTTACAAATACCCCCAAACGCTATGGTGTTATATCAATGACCTTTCATTGGCTGAGTGCAATCATTATCTACTGCATGTTTGCTTTAGGGCTATGGATGGTAACACTCAGTTATTACGATGGCTGGTATCACAAAGCACCAGAGCTGCATAAAAGCGTCGGTATTCTGCTCATGATGGGGCTGGTTATACGCATTCTGTGGCGTGTTATATCCCCACCACCTGGTCCGTTGCAAAGTTATTCGACCATGACGCGTCTCGGCGCACAAATTGGACATCTCGCGCTATACCTTTTGCTCTTCGCCATTGGCATCAGCGGCTATCTCATCTCGACCGCCGATGGCAAACCAATCAGCGTTTTTGGCTGGTTTGACATCCCCGCGACCCTTGCCGATGCTGGCGCACAGGCTGACTTAGCCGGTGCCCTGCATTTTTGGCTAGCGTGGAGCGTCGTCGTACTGTCCGTTATGCACGGATTTATGGCCCTGAAGCATCATTTCATCGATAAAGACGACACCCTGAAGCGTATGCTGGGAAAATCGTCATCTGACTATGGAGTATAAAATGAAAAAAAGCCTGCTTGGTTTAACCTTCGCTTCCCTGATGTTCTCTGCCGGTTCAGCTGTCGCCGCCGATTACAAAATTGACAAAGAAGGTCAGCACGCCTTTGTCAATTTCCGCATCCAGCATCTTGGCTATAGCTGGTTATATGGCACCTTTAAAGATTTCGACGGTACTTTTACCTTTGATGAAAAGAACCCAGCTGCTGATAAAGTGAATGTGACAATTAACACCACCAGCGTCGATACCAATCACGCCGAACGTGATAAGCATCTTCGCAGCGCAGATTTCCTCAACACCGCAAAATATCCGCAGGCGACGTTCACTTCTACCAGCGTGAAGAAAGACGGTGATGAGCTGGATATTACGGGTGATCTGACACTCAATGGCGTAACCAAACCAGTAACGCTGGAAGCAAAATTGATTGGTCAGGGCGACGATCCGTGGGGCGGTAAACGTGCGGGCTTCGAGGCAGAAGGCAAAATTAAGCTGAAAGACTTCAACATTAAGACTGATTTAGGTCCAGCTTCGCAGGAGGTTGATCTGATTATTTCGGTGGAAGGTGTACAGCAGAAGTAATGCATAGATGTTGCCGGATGACGCGCATCCGGCACGAATGTTTATTTTGTTGGATCAGGAATGACCAGCGTCGTGTTCAGCCGTCCACGCGATTTATTAAAGATCTTATTGCCATTTTCTCGCCCGGCACGACGGCGGCGCTGTTCTTCTGGCGGTAATGCGCTTTCTTCACAGCAAATCTCACTACAACAGCCCTTGAATTTCTCGGCACATGCCGGACACTGGATAAACAACAGATGACAGCCATCATTTCTACAATTGGTATGGCTGTCACAAGGTGTGCCGCACTGATGACAATGCGCAATAATTTCGTCAGAGATCCGCTCGCCCATCCGCTCGTCAAAAACAAAATTTTTACCAATAAAGCGGACAGGCAAACCTTGTTCACGCGCCTTACGAGCGTATTCAATAATCCCGCCTTCAATATGCCAGACTTTATTGAATCCGTTATGTTTCATCCAGGCACTGGCCTTTTCGCAACGAATACCACCGGTACAGTACATCACGATTTTTTTATCTTTATGCACCTGCATCATCTCAACCGCTTTTGGCAGTTGTTCGCGAAAGGTATCTGCCGGAATTTCCAGCGCGTTTTCAAAATGCCCCACTTCATATTCATAGTGGTTGCGCATATCGATAAACAGCGCATCGGGATCATCAAGCATGGCATTCACTTCCGCTGCTTGCAGGTATTCCCCCACGTTACTGGCATCAAATTGAGGATCGTCAATACCATCGGCAACAATTCGGTCGCGAACCTTCATGCGCAGCACCCAGAAGGATTTCCCGTCATCATCCAGCGCAATATTCAGACGTAAACCGTTTAAAGCAGGATCAAAAGCATAAAGCTGTGCGCGAAATGTCTCTACGTTGCTCGCCGGTACGCTGATTTGTGCGTTGATCCCTTCATGCGCCAGATAGACCCGCCCAAAGACATTCAACGCGGTAAATAGCTTATATAAAGCATCGCGGGTCGTTTTGGGATCGGTAATGTGGAAATATTTATAGAACGAAATGGTGGTACGTGGTTCGCTCTCGGCCAGCATTTTGGCTTTCAGCGCGTCATTAGAAATGCGGTTGTGTAACACTGGCATGGTGTACGGTTCCTGCAGGGTGGGAAAGTAAAAATCCGCAGCATGATATAGCAATTATCGACAATTAACATCCATACATTTTACGCTACATTTGCGCATTAAAAATTATTAATGATTTACATACGCGGTAATTTCGCCCAGTCTTCGGTCACAAATTTTGGTTGCGGACGAAAAAATGCGACAATACATACAATTGCCCGTATAGGTTGAAAGACAGGATTTATATGACGAATCTACCCAAGTTCTCCACCGCACTGCTTCATCCGCGTTATTGGTTAACCTGGTTGGGTATTGGCGTACTTTGGTTGGTCGTGCAATTGCCCTACCCGGTCATCTACCGTCTCGGTTGTGGATTAGGAAAACTGGCGTTACATGTTATGAAACGTCGCGCCAAAATTGTACATCGCAATCTGGAACTGTGCTTCCCGGAGATGAGCGAACAAGAACGCCATGAAATGATGGTGAAGAATTTCGAATCCGTTGGGATGGGGCTGATGGAGACCGGCATGGCGTGGTTCTGGTCGGATCGTCGAATTGCCCGCTGGACGGAAGTGATTGGCATGGAACATATCCGTGACGTGCAGGCGCAAAAGCGCGGCATTCTGTTGGTCGGCATCCATTTCCTGACGCTGGAGCTGGGCGCAAGGCAATTTGGTATGCAGGAACCGGGTATCGGCGTCTATCGCCCAAACGATAATCCGTTGCTCGACTGGCTGCAAACCTGGGGGCGCCTGCGTTCGAATAAATCGATGCTTGATCGCAAAGACTTAAAAGGAATGATCCGGGCACTAAAGAAAGGCGAAGTGGTCTGGTATGCGCCAGATCACGATTACGGCCCGCGCTCAAGTGTTTTCGTGCCGCTGTTTGCTGTTGAGCAGGCGGCGACCACCAGTGGCACCTGGATGCTGGCGAAAATGTCTGGTGCGTGCCTGGTGCCGTTTGTTCCGCGTCGTAAGCCAGACGGCAAAGGGTATCAGTTGATCATGCTGCCGCCAGAGTGTTCACCTCCGTTGGATAACGCTGAAATCACCGCTGCATGGATGAATAAAGTGGTCGAAAAATGCATCATGATGGCACCGGAACAGTATATGTGGCTGCATCGTCGCTTTAAAACGCGCCCGGAAGGCGTACCTTCACGCTATTAAATCTCCCTTGCCGGATGTTTCGAACTGCATCCGGCATTACCACTACAAATCCTCCTGATTTAGCGATAAAAGCTCTGTACATTGCGTCACTTATAAGTCAGGCGCATAATTAGTGTGCTTACTTTTTCTTCTTTTAATCACCGCGCCTGGCGCACCAACAGCGGATTGCTATGTCACTCTGTGAAAATGACACCCCCATAAACTGGAAACGAAACCTGATCGTTGCCTGGCTAGGTTGTTTTCTTACCGGTGCCGCCTTCAGTCTGGTGATGCCATTCTTACCCCTCTACGTTGAGCAACTTGGCATCACCGGCCACAGCGCGCTGAATATGTGGTCGGGGATTGTCTTCAGTATTACCTTTTTATTTTCCGCCATCGCCTCCCCTTTCTGGGGCGGGCTTGCCGACCGCAAAGGCAGAAAAATCATGTTATTGCGTTCTGCTCTCGGCATGGGCATCGTGATGGTGCTGATGGGGCTGGCGCAAAATATCTGGCAGTTTTTGATTCTGCGGGCGCTGCTTGGTTTGCTTGGCGGATTTGTCCCCAACGCCAATGCTCTTATCGCCACACAAGTACCGCGTAATAAAAGCGGCTGGGCGCTGGGCACGCTCTCCACCGGCGGCGTTAGCGGCGCGTTGCTCGGCCCGATGGCTGGTGGCTTACTCGCTGATAACTACGGCTTACGTCCGGTATTCTTTATTACCGCCAGTGTGCTCATACTCTGCTTTTTCGTCACCCTGTTTTGTATCAGAGAAAAATTCCAGCCCGTCAGCAAAAAAGAGATGCTGCACATGCGGGAAGTCGTAACATCGCTTAAAAATCCGAAACTGGTACTTAGCCTGTTTGTCACAACATTAATTATCCAGATTGCTACTGGATCTATCGCACCAATCCTGACGCTGTATGTCCGCGAACTGGCAGGAAATGTCAGTAATATCGCCTTTATTAGTGGCATGATCGCCTCCGTGCCCGGCGTGGCTGCACTGCTAAGTGCTCCACGACTTGGTAAACTTGGCGATCGTATCGGGCCAGAAAAGATCCTGATAACTGCGCTGATCTTTTCTGTGCTGCTGTTGATCCCAATGTCTTATGTCCAGACACCACTGCAACTGGGGATTTTACGCTTTTTGCTCGGCGCCGCAGACGGCGCTCTGCTCCCAGCCGTACAAACGTTGCTGGTTTATAATTCGACCAACCAAATCGCCGGACGCATTTTCAGCTATAACCAGTCGTTTCGCGATATTGGCAACGTTACGGGGCCGTTGATGGGCGCAGCTATTTCAGCACACTACGGCTTTCGTGCTGTATTTCTGGTTACCGCCGGAGTCGTTTTGTTTAACGCGGTCTATTCGTGGAACAGCCTGCGCCGTCGCCGACTCCCCCAGGTATCGAACTGATTTTTCGCCTTTCATACTTGCAAAAGCGGAGAATCAGCTATTCTTTCCCTGAACACCTCAGCAAATCAAAGGGAGAGTCGTGATGACTATGTACGCAACGCTTGAAGAAGCCATTGATGCCGCACGCGAAGAATTTCTTGCTGACAACCCCGGCATCGACGCCGAAGAAGCGAATGTGCAACAGTTCAATGTCCAGAAATATATTCTGCAAGATGGCGACATTATGTGGCAGGTTGAGTTTTTAGCCGATGAGGGCGAAGAAGGTGAATGCCTGCCAATGTTCAGTGGAGAAGCCGCACAAAGCATCTTTGATGGCGACTATGATGAGATTGAAATCCGCCAGGAATGGCAGGAAGAAAATACCCTGCATGAATGGGACGAAGGTGAATTTCAGCTTGAACCACCGCTGGATACCGAAGAAGGACGCGCAGCAGCAGATGAGTGGGATGAGCGTTAATTACTCATATGCTCCGTGATGAATGTCGATCGGTAGCAGTAAGGTATCAAAGACTAAAGAGAAAGGGAGATCAAGGATTGTGACATAGCGCCATGCGGAGTCACGTACATCCCATTGCACGCCGGGATAATATTGGTTGCCATGCCCCTGTCCCGGTATGGTGCGGCTAATGATGCTGCCACAACCACTCAGCAAGGTAACCATGATGCTGACTACGATGAAACGCATTTGAACCCTCTTCCGTAAAAAAATACCGGCATAACGCCGGTATTTTTATTGCTGACAAAATGCTTGTTGTTTTTGCCGGATGCGGCATGAACGCCTTATCCGGCCTACGAAACCTTGCAAATTCAATATATTGCAGGTATCTACACTTTTATTGCGAAGCCGCATCCGGTTTACGCAATGCCAGTGGATTCAACTTTATCCCTTCGTAGTAACTCACCCATGAAGAATATCTCTCCGGGGAATTCCAGACGCGGAAATGCAAACGAGCCATCGTCACCGGATCGCTTAGCAGCACCAGACGACGATCGCGATTCAGCTTCTCTGGCGTCTCGTTCAGCGCCTGTTCAACATGGCGGTCACGGGCGATTTCCAGCACCTTACTGGCGCGGTGACGCGCAGTGGCCATTGCCGTTGCCAGAGCGTTAAACGACGGATTAAACACTGCATGCATAAAGCCATCGTCGAGAGAACGTTGACGGTTCAACTCAAGGAAACGATCGGTATCGATCAGTACCTGAGGCGGTGAATACTCTTCCGGGATCAGGAACAGTTTCCAGCGTTTCGTGCGCAGCCCAACGGTTGTACGGCTGGAGATCACCGAAACAAACGGTGACAGAATCAGCGAGAAGACAATCGGTGCCAGCCAGAACAGGAAACGCAGATCCAGCCACGCCATACCGACCGCCCACACTAACCCCAGCAGCAACTGTGAGCCGTGGCGTTTAAACGCTTCGCCCCAGGAGGTAGAGTCGTCATCACGTTGCGGGGAATTCCACACCACTTCCCAGCCAAGGAAGGCGCTAACCACGAATACCGTATGGAACAACATACGCACCGGCGCCAACAGCACGGAGAACAGCACTTCTAACAGCAGCGATAACGTAACTCGCCAGAAGCCGCCATACTCTTTAGTCCCTTTGCACCAAATAAGCAAAATACTCAACAACTTCGGCAGGAACAGCAGCACCATCGTCGAGGCAAACAGCGCAATCGCCAGTTCAGGACGCCACTGTGGCCAGACCGGGAATAACTGCCGTGGTTGCAGGAAGTATTGCGGTTCGGTAAGCGCGTGCACGACCTGCAATGCGGTAGAGAGCGCAAGGAACATAAACCACAGCGGTGCGGAAAGATAAGACATCACGCCCGTCAGGAACACCGCGCGGTGAACCGGGTGCATCCCTTTAACCAGGAACAAACGGAAGTTCATCAGGTTACCATGGCACCAGCGGCGATCACGTTTTAACTCGTCAAGCAGGTTAGGCGGCAGTTCTTCATAAGAGCCAGGGAGATCGTAAGCAATCCATACCCCCCAGCCTGCACGGCGCATCAGTGCGGCTTCCACGAAGTCGTGCGAAAGGATTGAACCCGCAAATGATCCTTCACCAGGCAGCGGCGCCAGCGCGCAGTGCTCGATAAACGGTTTCACGCGGATAATCGCATTATGCCCCCAGTAGTGCGACTCGCCGAGCTGCCAGAAATGCAAACCGGCAGTGAACAATGGCCCATAGACACGGGTCGCAAACTGTTGGCAACGTGCATATAGCGTATCCATACCAGACGCTTTCGGCGACGACTGGATAATCCCGGCGTTCGGGTTGGCTTCCATCAGGCGCACCAGACCGCACAAACAATCACCGGTCATCACCGAGTCCGCATCCAGCACCACCATGTAGCTGTACTGGCTACCCCAGCGACGGCAGAAATCGTCAATGTTACCGCTTTTACGCTTCACGCGACGGCGGCGACGGCGATAGAAAATCTGGCCCTCGCCCTGCACTTCGGCGATCAGCTCCATCCAGGCTTTTTGTTCTGCCACACAGATGTCCGGGTTGTAGCTGTCACTCAGGATATAAACATCAAAGTGTTTGGCATTACCAGTCGCTTTCACGGATTCCCACGTTGCACGCAGACCTGCAAAAACGCGATTCACGTCTTCGTTACAGATAGGCATGATCAATGCTGTGCGATGCTCCGGATTTAACGGTTCATCGCCAACGGTTGAAGCGGAAATACTGTATTTATCGCGCCCAATAAGCAGTTGCAGGAAGCCCATCAACGCCGTCCAGAAACCGGCTGACACCCAGCAGAAAAGAACAGCGAAGAGGATCAGAATACCGGTTTGCAGCATGTAAGGCAGAAGCTGCATAAAGGAAACCCACAAATCCTGATCGACCATATCAACTGGATTAATCAGCGCCCACCCCTGATAAGGCAGAATGGTCTTCATATACCAGGTAGCGACGACGGTTTGCGCCAGAGTGAGAAGAAGCAGGATGTAACGACGGATGGTGCCGACGGTACGCCACTTTTGCTCGCTCTCCTGCTCTTCTTTGGTCAATCGCGCCAGATAGCGCGGCGTCACATCGCGCCCACGCAGACGATCCCAGAAACGACCAACCGGGTTAGTACGCCACGGATCGGGGAACATAGAAGAACGTTTTGCTTTCGGCATTGCCTTAAGCTGATCGCGCCCTTCGTCGTCTTGAATTAACTGTCCATCAGCGAGTGAATCTGGCCAGGCTTGTTCCAGACGTGCTTTTACCGACCCTTGCGGGGAGTCATCCTCTCGCGCCCAGGTTCGGTGTTCAGCATCCAGCGCCTGATGAACAGCGCGGATATCAGTCTTCGGCAATGCCGCTTTCTCGCTTGCGGAGATGGGCATTGCGTCAATGTACTCGGTTGTCTTATTCATTGGCAGGTAACTGGTAGCTCCAGGTTTCACTCAACGTTTGATCGGCATTCACCAGGGCAGCACGCATTTCAGTGGTTTTCTTGGCATCTTTCACTTTCACACGCATTACCAGACGCCAGCCTTTGGTGACCGGGTTATAGCGCACCGTGCTTTCTACAATCTCACCATTATCGCCAATGCTGGTTTGTGCAGTGACCGGTGTATTCTCTGGCAGTTTTTTCATCTCTGCGCCAGTAAAATCGACCACAAAAGCGATAGTGCCGTCAGGCTGTCGAATCAGGTTCGACTGCTTCACATCCCCCGTTGAACGACGCGTCTGCTGCACCCAAGCGTTATCAGGCGCGTGAAGTTTGTCTTCATCACGGCTGAAAGTAATGGTGTATTTAAAGTTCATCTCTTTACCTGGTTCCGGTAACTGATCCGGCGTCCAGTAAGCGACGATGTTATCGTTGGTTTCATCGTTGGTTGGAATTTCCACCAGCTCAACGCTGCCTTTGCCCCACTCCCCTTTCGGTGTCACCCACGCGCTTGGACGGAGATCGTAACGATCGTCGAGATCTTCAAAGCGGGAGAAATCGCGGCCGCGCTGCAACAGACCGAAGCCTTGCGGGTTTTCCATCGAGAAGCTGCTGATCGCCAGATGTTTCGGGTTGTTTAGCGGACGCCAGATCCACTCACCGTTACCAGCATGGATAGACAGACCGTTGGAGTCGTGCAATTCCGGACGATAATTATTCGCCGGAGATGGCTGGTTCGGCCCGAACAGGAACATACTGGTTAACGGCGCAACGCCCAGTTTGCCGACTTTATCGCGCAGGTAGATTTTCGATTGCACATCAACAACCGTGTCACGTCCCGGCATAACAACGAACTTGTAAGCGCCTGTCGCACGCGGCGAATCAAGCAACGCATAAATCGTTAAACGCTTATCGGTCGGTTTTGGACGCTCGATCCAGAACTCCTTAAAGCGTGGAAATTCTTCACCTGATGGCAAAGCGGTATCAATAGCCAGGCCTCGGGCAGAAAGACCGTAAACCTGACCTGCGCCAATCACGCGGAAATAGCTGGCCCCGAGCATGCTGACGATTTCATCATTTTTATCTTTGCTGTTGATCGGGTAAAGCACTTTAAAACCGGCAAAACCAAGGTCTTTTACCGTGTCTTTGTCATGCTGAACATCGCCGAAAGTGAAATAATCCGGGCTGTATTTGATTCTTTTTACTGCCGTTGCAGTGACTTCATTTATTTTGACCGGTGTGTCGAAGTACATACCCTGATGGTAGAACTCGAGCTTGAATGGGGTCTTCAGATTGTTCCAGTATGCTTTGTCATGATTAAACTGGATCTGTTGATAGTCCGCGTATTTCATGTCGCGGAAAACGGAGGGCAAGTTACTTTTAGGCGCCTCATAGCCTTTCCCGGCTAAGGATTGAGCTTGCTTTGCGACATCGTCAATGCTGAAGGCCCAGCTTGATGATGTATACAGGGTTAACATTACTGCAGCACTCAACCAACGCATTTTCATCATTTGTAGTTTATGTTTCATAATAAGTAAGCACTTCCCCCTTTGTGTGCTTATATCGATCCGATCTATTTTAATGGATAACCAGCCATTCCGACAACAGAATCCCGGTATTATTCAGCGCGCCGGCTCATGGATTAAGCACCTGATTGCAACCGTTTTCACTTTCCGTGCTTATCCTAAAGACAGAAGGAGCGAGTTCGTGTAGGGTTTGCCGGCAAATTTATTTATCAACCGTCTTACAGGCGCTTCCATTTTGGTTAGTGATTGCGGCTATGCCGCGCAAAAACACATTTGAAGCCTGCACCTCATGCAGCAGGTCAGTGTCGTTACGGCAAAAGCCTAAAGGCATTACCCGGCGGGGATAAGACGAAAAATCCGAGATTAGTTAACCATATATGAATCCAGTACCCGCGCAGCGTGAATATTTCCTCGACTCCATCCGCGCATGGTTGATGTTGTTAGGGATCCCTTTTCATATTTCTTTAATCTATTCAAGCCACACCTGGCATGTGAATAGCGCAGAACCGTCATGGTGGCTGACGCTTTTTAACGATTTCATCCACGCCTTCCGTATGCAGGTATTTTTCGTTATTTCCGGATATTTTTCCTACATGCTGTTTTTGCGCTACCCATTGAAAAAATGGTGGAAAGTGCGCGTTGAACGCGTAGGGATCCCGATGTTAACGGCTATTCCCCTGCTCACCTTGCCGCAATTCATTATGCTGCAATATGTCAAAGGCAAAGCGGAAAGCTGGCCTGGGCTATCATTGTATGACAAATATAATACGCTGGCCTGGGAATTAATTTCGCACCTGTGGTTTTTACTGGTGTTGGTCGTTATGACGACACTTTGCGTGTGGATATTTAAACGAATAAGAAATAATTTAGAAAATTCAGATAAAACAAATAAAACTTTCTCGATGGTTAAGCTATCGATACTATTTTTCTGTCTGGGAATTGGCTATGCAGCAATAAGAAGAACGCTATTTATCGTTTATCCACCCATTTTAAGCGATGGCATGTTCAATTTTATTTTCATGCAGACGCTGTTTTATATGCCGTTCTTTATTCTCGGTGCGCTGGCTTTCATTTTTCCTAATCTAAAAGCCTTGTTTACCACACCGTCTCGTGGATGCACTCTCGCGGCAGCACTGGCATTTGTTGCTTATTTGCTCAATCAACGCTACGGCAGCGGCGATGCCTGGATGTATGAAACCGAGTCAGTGATCACGATGGTGCTCGGCCTGTGGATGGTGAATGTGGTCTTCTCCTTTGGCCACCGTTTGCTTAATTTCCAGTCAGCGCGGGTAACCTATTTTGTAAACGCGTCGCTATTTATTTATCTGGTTCACCACCCGTTAACGCTCTTTTTCGGTGCTTACATCACTCCGCACATTACATCAAATCTGCTGGGTTTCCTCTGCGGTCTGATATTTGTGGTAGGGATTGCGATAATTCTGTACGAAATTCATTTACGCATTCCGTTGTTGAAGTTTTTGTTCTCCGGCAAACCGATCGTAAAACGCGAGAATGACAAAGCGCCAGCTCGCTAAACCATACTTACAATAACCATTCAACGGGCAATATTGACGCCAGTCTGACCATAACCCGCTTCCAGAAACTGGTGGCGGGTTCTTTTTTGAGGATAATTTCCTCCTTCCCATGGCGATCGACCCAGTTGATTCGTCCCCACCGATCCAGACGGAGCTGCCAGGCCGCATCATACTGGCTCTGAATGAAGCGTTTATCGATTAATTGTGCCAGCGTTTCGCTCTCTATCACGAAGCCCATTTCAGTATTGAGCAGCGTTGAACGCGGATCGAAATTGAATGAGCCAATAAACACTATTTTGCCATCGACACTGAATGTTTTAGCATGAAGGCTTGCGCCGGAATTACCAGTTATACCGCGATCGTGCAACGTGCTGCTTTGTTCCCGCGTCGGTTTCAGTTCATATAACTCAACGCCATAGCGGAGCAATTTTTTGCGCCAGCGAGCATACCCGGCATGAACGACAGCGACATCGTTAGCGGCAAGTGAATTGGTTAAGATAGCTATCCTGACCCCTTTTCTGACCATTCGTAAAAGCTGCGCCACTCCCGCGCGCGTTGGCACAAAATAGGAAGAGATAATATCAATACGTTCGCTGGGGGAGCCCATGATATCGAACAGGCGCTGCGGTAACAGTGAATGCCGTTTTGCCTTGCCCTCCCCTTTTGCCGGATCATCACTTAATAAACGCGTTCTTGCCCAGATAAGCGGCAATGTTCCGTCAACCAGTTGATTTATAAACGGACTTAACTCCATTTGGCACAAATAGCGATGTGTCTCGGTGTCGTTGTACCAGGACGCAGGTAGCTCAATACGGTCAGCCATTTCGCCATCGGGAACATCCAGCACCTGCTGCAACGGTGAAACTGATTTGCAATACCAGTAGCGGGCAAAATCATCGGCAACATCCTCAACAACCGGCCCTATTGCCAGGACATCTAAATCTGAAAAAAGTGGCTCTTCTCCCGCGCCGAAATAGGCATCGCCAACGTTGCGCCCGCCCACCAGCGTTACCACGCCATCGACGGTAAAACTTTTATTGTGCATACGACGATTGAGGCGGGAAAAATCGGTGATATAACCAAGCGGACGTAACAAGCGAAAAGAGAAAGGATTGAAAAGTCGAACTTCAATACGCGGGTGACTATCGAGCAAGCGTAAAATATCATCAAGACCGGGAGTATTATTGTCATCCAGCAGCAAACGGACGCGAACGCCACGCTTCGCTGCGGCTAACAGAGCCGAAAACAGCAATCGCCCCGACATATCGTCCTGCCAGATGTAATACTGAACATCCAGCGTATGCTCCGCCATTTCTGCCAGACGATATCGTGCAGCAAACGCATCCAGACTTTTATCAAGGGGGAAAATGCCGCACTGCCCAGGATGTTGCGAGCACAGCGGCAGCACCGCGCTCGCCAGCCGGGGCAAATCATTCATCTCCTTGTTGGGTAAGGAGTCTTTCGTAGAGGTGGGCATTTTCTGCATCATAACAGACAAAGTATACCTGCTCAGGCAAAGCGTGACGGGTAATAAATTCTGAAACGGTTTTTACTGCTATTTCAGCCGCTGCAGCACGCGGGTAACCATAAACGCCGGTGCTGATGGCAGGAAATGCCACTGTCGCATAGCCGTTCGCCGCTACCAGTCGTAGACTATTGAGATAGGCATCCTGCAATAACTGGTCTTCGTTTTGTTCGCCACCGCGCCAGACAGGCCCAACGGTATGCACAACAGCTTTGGCAGGGAGATCGCCCGCAAGAGTAATCACTGCATGTCCCGTGGGGCAATCGCCCTGTTGCTGGCGAACTTTCAAACAGGCATCCAGCAACGCCGGGCCGGCTGCGCGATGAATAGCGCCATCAACGCCGCCGCCCCCCATTAATGACGGATTAGCCGCATTAACAATAACATCAACGGCTAGTTTAGTAATATCACCCTGCACAACATGAATACGCGATTTCATAACGCCTCCTTACACCCTCTTGTTTCTTAAGTGTACAGCAGTGTTTTTAGGTAAATCGCATTTTTCTTGTCAGCAACGTGAGTAGTTCAGAAACTTAGTTATATTCGATGTTCATCACAGCCAGCTTTTTCTGCTCATCAAGATACTGCACTTTTACTGAGGCAATTTGCGCATTTTTAACTTTGCCACTCATTAGCTCTTTGCTGGAATACGTTTTGCTCTGTACTGGACCATTTTGCATACAGGTCATTTCAACTGGCGTTAGCAAAGAGCTCACGTCACACGCGGGTTCCACGATTTGACCATAAAAATGAATCACGCCACCTTGCGCATTGCTTTCCGCTGTTGCAAAGAAAGGAAAAACCAGGCTGCCGAGCATAAGGGAGTTTAACAACGGTCTGAACATCTATTCTGTTTCCTCAATGATTAATCATCCTTGAGGGGGTTATCCATGCTTTCAGGTTGGTCGATTCGCATCAGACCGTTCTCTTCCGGCTCGTTTTATGCTCAACTATTAATACATTAAGACTTTCCTGAAGAGGGCGGCCATTGTTGTGATAAATGAAGTGACTGTCCATCAGAAACCGTAACAACTATTTTCACCCGATCGTCCGGGGAAATATTTAAACTCAACTTCGTCAAGGCAATGGGTTGATTAGCGGGTAATGAAAGGGTCTTTTCTTGCTTCGTCTGACTTTGTCCCGAACTGCCTTCGCGTAGTGACAATATCTGAACCCGGCACAAGCATGATTGCGTAAGAGTAACTTCAGGAATAATGGTGTACATGTCACCTTGCTGGGTTGTATTAAAGGTTATCTGGCTGGAAAGTGCCGCGAGAAGTAATAACGCGTTCATACTATTCT
The DNA here is from genome assembly GCF_002965765.1 of Escherichia sp. MOD1-EC6819. Classification (NCBI taxonomy): domain Bacteria; kingdom Pseudomonadati; phylum Pseudomonadota; class Gammaproteobacteria; order Enterobacterales; family Enterobacteriaceae; genus Escherichia; species Escherichia sp. MOD1-EC6819. Next base: position 139,290 of record NZ_PTRG01000009.1, read on the forward strand.
CCCGAAAAAAAACAGGGCTTGCGCCCTGTTTCTGTCATACAAATTCTGTATTAGTACTGATGAGCGGTCGCGTTGTTACCAAAGCCAACCTGAGTTACGTTGACGCTGGAGTTAGATGCAGTCTGGTCAACTGCTGCACCGTTGCCACCACCGAACTGTTTAACAGTCATTTCAGAGTTTTTACCGTTCCACTGATCAAGAGTGGCGCTGTTACCGAAGCCACGCTGGGTCAGTTCAATTGAGCTGTCATCAGAACCTTGTCCTACGTCTGCGCCGTTACCGCCGCCGTGCTGGGTAATAGTCAGATCAGAGTTGCGGGCATCAGCCTGCAATGCAACAGCAGAGTTACCGCCACCGTACTGATAAATATTCAGCTCTGAATTCGGGCCGCTGTTATTGCCGCCACCACCGTGGTTGCCGCCGCCACCGCCGTACTGAGGAATAGAACCTGCCAGAGCGCTACCGGAGAATACGATTGCTGCAATTGCTGCTACTTTTAAAAGTTTCATGTAAAACCCCCATCGGATTGATTTAAAAGTCGAATGGAAATTAACGTTGTGTCACGCGAATAGCCATTTGCGACTGTCTCTGCACTACAATTGCCGTTTTTTGAGTACCATGCTGCGTAATATTTGCTTTATTACCAGAACCTTTCTGGATAATCATTGCAGTATTACCATATGCGCCTTGCGAAATACTGGCATCGTTGGCATTGCCCGCCTGATCAATATATGCAAGGTTATAATCTCCTGTCTGGTCAATCTTTGCCCGGTTGCTATTACCCTCTTGCGAAACAACCGACAAAAGTTTTGAGCCTCCCTGCCGTAACTGTGCACTATTATTAGTACCAGCTTGACCAACTATGGCTGCCTGATTAAATGAAGACTTACTCAATTCATTTACCGCTAAGTTATATTCTGAATTAGCTAAATCATAACCTGCTGCGGCTGCAATCCCAGGCGCACCCAGTATTGTTAACATCACAAATAACAATTTGTTTTTCATGTTGTCACCCTGGACCTGGTCGTACATTTAAGAAATTAAATCATTTCAACTTGGTTGTTAACGCAAACCGTTTTTTGTTAACGCTGCGTTACGATGGAAAGTATGTCTGCGGAAATATTTTTAATAACTCACCCGCGCGTTGTATTTTGCTTTTTTTGTTCATACCAAAGTATTAAAACTCGCGCAAATACGCTGTTATTTACGCAAAAATTATTTTGTTTTCTTTTAAAGTACCGTTTTTTGACAGCAAAAAATCGACAGTCAGCCTTCCTTCATGATTCGCGAAGATTACGTCGATATGTCTGTTTGACAAGCCGTGACAAACATCGTCTTTTTACGGCAAAAAATTGTCCATGGGCAACATCAGAGAAAGTAAGAAATTTTCACACGACAAAAGAACTATGTGAAAATAATTTTTATATGGATAATTATGGACTTAGCGTAATTTGTATGACTTTTTAAAATTGTGCAATAAAAGCCATATGTACAACTTTTCTATCAATTCTAAACTCCACAACCACGCCGCGTTAACATTTTAAAATTCCAGATTACATTTTGTTACACGTTTAACACTTGATTTAAGATTTGTAATGGCTAGATTGAAATCAGATGTAATCCATTAGTTTTATATTTTACCCATTTAGGGTTGATTTATTACTACACACAGCAGTGCAACATCTGTCAGTACTTCTGGTGCCTCTATTTTATAAAGGCAGCTGTCAGGTGTGCGATTAATAAAAAAAGCGGGGTTTCATCATGTTTAATGAAGTCCATAGTATTCATGGTCATACATTACTGTTGATCACTAAACCTTCTTTGCAGGCGACCGCGTTATTGCAGCATTTAAAACAATCGCTGGCAATCACAGGAAAACTGCATAATATTCAACGTTCTCTGGACGATATATCTTCTGGCTGCATTATTCTGTTGGATATGATGGAAGCAGATAAAAAGCTCATTCATTACTGGCAGGATACATTAAGCAGAAAACACAACAACATTAAAACGCTGTTGTTAAATACTCCAGATGATTACCCGTACCGCGACATTGAAAACTGGCCGCATATCAATGGTGTTTTTTACGCCATGGAGGATCAAGAACGCGTAGTCAATGGGTTGCAAGGCGTCTTACGTGGTGAATGCTACTTTACGCAAAAGCTTGCCAGTTACTTGATTACACATTCCGGTAACTATCGTTATAACAGCACGGAATCTGCCCTCCTTACTCATAGGGAAAAAGAGATCCTTAATAAGCTGCGTATCGGCGCCTCCAATAACGAGATTGCTCGTTCGCTGTTCATCAGCGAAAACACGGTAAAAACGCATCTTTATAATCTTTTCAAAAAGATAGCAGTTAAAAACCGAACACAAGCGGTCTCATGGGCAAACGATAACCTCAGGCGATAAAGCCATGAAACGTTATTTATGCTGGATTGTAGCAGTAGAACTTCTCTTCGCTGCGGGAAATGTTCACGCCGTTGAAGTAGAAGTACCGGGATTGTTAACTGACCATACTGTTTCCTCTATTGGCCATGATTTTTACCGTGCCTTTAGTGATAAATGGGAAAGTGACTACACCGGTAACTTAACAATTAATGAAAGACCCAGTGCACGATGGGGAAGCTGGATCACAATAACGGTGAATCAGGACGTTATTTTCCAGACATTTTTATTCCCATTGAAAAGAGACTTCGAGAAAACTGTTGTCTTTGCACTGATTCAAACTGAAGAAGCACTAAATCGTCGCCAGATAAATCAGGCGTTATTGAGTACGGGCGATTTGGCGCATGATGAATTTTAAATAAAAAATTGTTCGGAGGCTGCAATGCGTGTCAAACATGCAGTAGTTCTACTCATGCTTATTTCACCATTAAGTTGGGCAGGAAATATGACTTTCCAGTTCCGCAATCCAAACTTTGGTGGTAACCCGAATAACGGCGCTTTTTTATTAAATAGTGCCCAGGCACAGAACTCGTATAAAGATCCGAGCTATGACGATGACTTTGGTATTGAAACGCCATCGGCGTTAGATAACTTTACTCAGGCCATTCAGTCCCAAATTTTAGGTGGACTGTTGTCGAATATTAACACGGGTCAGCCAGGGAGAATGGTAACCAATGAATATATTGTTGATATTGCCAACCGCGATGGTCAATTGCAGTTGAATGTGACGGATCGCAAGACAGGACAAACCTCGACCATCCAGGTTTCGGGTTTACAAAATAACTCAACCGATTTTTAAGCCCCAGCTTCATAAGGAAAATAATCATGCAGCGCTTATTTGTTTTGGTTGCCGTCATGTTGCTGAGCGGATGCTTAACCGCCCCACCTAAAGAAGCCGCCAGACCGACATTAATGCCTCGTGCCCAGAGCTACAAAGATTTGACCCACCTGCCAGCGCCAACGGGTAAGATCTTTGTTTCGGTATACAACATTCAGGACGAAACCGGGCAATTTAAACCCTACCCGGCGAGTAACTTCTCCACTGCTGTTCCGCAAAGCGCCACTGCGATGCTGGTCACGGCATTGAAAGATTCTCGCTGGTTTATACCGCTGGAACGTCAGGGCTTACAAAACCTGCTCAACGAACGCAAGATTATTCGTGCGGCACAGGAAAACGGCACTGTCGCGGTAAACAACCGAATCCCGCTTCAATCGTTGACCGCAGCCAATATCATGGTTGAAGGCTCTATTATTGGTTATGAAAGCAACGTCAAATCGGGCGGTGTTGGGGCGAGATATTTTGGTATTGGTGCAGATACGCAATACCAACTTGATCAGATTGCCGTGAACCTGCGCGTCGTCAATGTAAGTACCGGTGAGATCCTCTCTTCGGTGAACACCAGTAAGACGATCCTTTCCTATGAAGTCCAGGCGGGTGTCTTCCGCTTTATTGACTACCAGCGGTTACTGGAAGGGGAAGTGGGTTATACCTCTAACGAACCGGTTATGCTCTGTCTAATGTCCGCCATCGAAACAGGCGTTATCTTCCTGATTAACGACGGCATCGACCGTGGCTTGTGGGATTTACAGAATAAATCAGAGCGGCAGAATGACATTCTGGTGAAATACCGTCACTTATCAGTACCACCGGAATCCTGATACATAAAAAAGCCGGAGTTTATTCCGGCCCTTTACGATTCAATCTAAAGCGTGAGTGCTCCTCACGCTTTATTTTTGACTTGTTGCTCACGGTGAGCGGACTTAGCACTGCGCGCCGCCAGCCAAAGACCGCTGTTTTTCATTGCGTAACCAAACACCAGCCCAAGCGCCAGCGAAGGTAGCACCAGCTTCCAGTTCCCTTGCCCGGCAAACGTCGCACATGCGCCAATAAACGTCCCCGGAACAAACGACAACAATACCTGTTTCGCCTGAATACACATCAGAAAAGCGACAATACCGGTTATGACATAACCGAGAATTTCCAGATGTGGTGCCAGAGCACTGCCGTAAATAATAACCATCGCCCACACCACGCCGCTAAGCAGTGTTGCAGCGGAAATAGCCAGCCCTTTTAGCCCACCTTGCGGACAGGCAAAGTAGGCCGTACAGCCCAGGAAACCTGCCCAGCTAAGTAAGCCAAGGGAAACAGCCACCCAGCCCCAGATACCGGAGAGAATGCCTGTTGTGATTGCAATAGAGAGAAGTATGTTCATGCCGCGCATGATAGCAGAAAACGCGACTATGAATGAGATCGAGCACACATTTTATGCAACAGCTATATATAGATTGCAGTAATGAGTGATTCCGATCACATTTATTCCTCTGATTCTTCCTCAAGTTCATCCCACATTGCGCTGATTGCATCGCGGGTTAGCGGTGCCATGGTGCGCCAGAACGGTGTAGTCGCATGAGCCTCAACTTTACCGAGAAATGCGCCGCACCAGGGCAACAGATACTCGCTAAACAGTGTTTCCAGAGCTTCGCTTTCATCCTCTGTTGACTGATCTTCCAGCCAGGAAGCGGCCAGCAGCAAAGTACCAATGTGATCGGCTGGCGTATCCGCTAACGGCATACCGCGTTCGGAAAGGAAAGTACGGACTTCTGTTTCTGTGGCGCCCTCAACCCAGGTGCTGCGATAAGGTGAAACTGCGCATTCATCACCGACGAATAATGCATTGTAATCGGCAGAAACTTGCGCCATATCACAGCTTTTCTGCAAACGCGCCAGCAATTCATCCTGTTCCAGCGGCCAGTTCGCCGCCAGTTTCCCTTCACGAATTAAGGTAAACAGCGGAACCAGTAAAGGATCCTGCGGTTGACGGTAATAGAGCGAACCCAGCACACGACACAGGATAGAAAACTCGTTCATTAATTTATTTCCGTTAATAGCAATTAAAGATCAGCAAATTCCGCAATCGGCGCCATACCGCGAGATTCAAGGAAATTCAGCAAACGGCGTGGCGAAACATTCAATATTCTCTCTTCCGGAAAATCCACTGCGTCGAGGATCTTACGGCATTCTTCAAAATCGCCCATGGTAAAAGCGGTATGAGAATCCGATCCTAACGCGACCCAACCTCCGGCATCGCGCACCGCAGCGGCAACCGCACGGCAGTTATCTTCACTGCCCTTACGCGAATGTAAGAATGAGGAGTTATTGATTTCCAGCGCCACCTGATACTTAGCAGCAGCTTCAGCAACAGCTTTAAAATCAATTGGATATCGTGGATTTCCGGGATGGCTAACCACGTGCACATGCCCACTCGCCATCGCGGCAATCATGGCCTGAGTATTCGTAGCTTCATCATGCGGCGCAAAAACCGGTTCATGAAAACCAGCAATGATCAGATCCAGTGAGTCAAACATTTTGCCGCTGCAATCAATTTCACCATCAATATTTTTGATATTGGCTTCGATGCCACGCAGGATCCCCACCCCATCGACGACTCGCGGCCAGATACGCATATTAATGAAGTGCCAGTGATGCGGTGCATCTTCCATATCAGGGCCATGATCGGTGATCGCAAAAAGTTTAATGCCTTTCTGTTTGGCCTGGGCAATGTAATCACTTAATGTGCTATATGCATGTGTACTGGCAACGGTATGCATATGAAGGTCGACGGGATACATAACTCTCTCCTGTATTCAATTCCCGCCAAGGATAGCAGGAATCCGTATGGTTTATTAGTAGCCTCGTACACGGTCGACTTGTCCGCTGACCGTCTTCCCTTTTTCGAGTTGTGTAATGGCGCGAGCAATGTACTCCACCGCTTCAACGGGTCGGGTAATGGCTGCAACATGTGGTGTTATTGTCACGCGTGGATGTTGCCAGAGCGGACTTTCAGGCGGTAAAGGTTCACGATTAAAAACATCCAGCATCGCCGCTTTAACTTTACCGCTATCCAGCGCCGCAAGCAGGTCATCTTCTACCACATGAACGCCACGCGCCAGGTTGAGGAGATATGCGCCATCCGGTAATTTTTCTAATAATTGTTGATTAATAATGCCGACGGTTTCAGGCGTATTCGGTAACAGATTAATTAATACACGACATTGACTCAAAAATTTGCCCAACTCTTCAGTTCCGGCAAAACTTTGTACACCGGGCCAGCTTTTATGGCTACGGCTCCAGCAACGCAGCGGAAAACGCCAGGTCTGCAAGCTCTGTGCGACTTTACTGCCTAATACGCCAGCCCCCAGGATGCCGATAGTAAAATCTTCCCGTTGATACTCAGGCAGAGGTTGCCAAAACGAAGCATTTTGCTGCGCTCGATAATCGTCAAAACGTCTGAACCAATGGAGCACCTGACTGACAGCATATTCCTGCATTTGCTCGCCCATACCGGTATCTTCCAGACGAAAAAGCGGAATAGACGGTTTCAGCATTTCAGGGTACGTCTGTAATTTACTCAAAATCGAATCAACACCGGCACCCAATGCGAACACGGCCTTAAGGTCACGACCTGCCAACATTTCAACAGGCGGATGCCAGACCAAAGCATAATCCGCAGGATGATTATCACCGGTTTTCCATGCTCTGACTCTGGCCTGAGGAATAGCTTTACCCAGCGCATCAATCCACCAGGCGGTATCGAACACAGGATGATAAAAAATGATATCCATACTAACTCCCGAAAGCGGTTGTGCGGAATTTACCCGCACTTATCATTATGATCTACAAAGCACCTCAGCATAACAAATCCACTACCGGTGGCAAAAAAAGCAAACTCTGCTTACTAAAAGCGCAGATTGATTGAAGTTTGAATAAACGCGCTATTTTTTAAAAAAGTTTGTTGACCTCAGGCCGTGATTTCCCTAAATTAGCGCCCGTTCCAGCAAGACAGGAACGACAATTTGGTGAGGTGTCCGAGTGGCTGAAGGAGCACGCCTGGAAAGTGTGTATACGGCAACGTATCGGGGGTTCGAATCCCCCCCTCACCGCCATCTTTTAAGAAGAGCCCGTACGTAAGTACGGGCTTTTTTTTCGCATATTGCACGCACCGGGGGGATGAGAAGCCCCGACAGGGGTTCGACAACTGGCGACAGTCCGCGAACACAGTGAGTGGACTGCACCTTACTCAGTTGGGTGTCCAACTTTTGGGGTGCACTCCACGCCAGGGCTTTGTACCATTAAAACTCTCAACTATAGGCATGTAGCGTACGTTGGCAAAGTGCCGAACGCACGCAATCCTCTTTACCGAATCGGACAATCCCGACCATTTCATCTTCTTCGAAACGTTCCAGCGCGTCACTTAAGCCGGAGCGCACACCGCGAGGTAAATCGCACTGTGTAATATCTCCGTTAACAATAACCGTCACGTTCTCCCCCAGACGGGTTAAAAACATTTTCATTTGTGCGGCAGTCACATTCTGCGCCTCATCAAGAATGACGACCGCATTTTCAAATGTACGTCCACGCATATAGGCGAACGGCGCGATTTCGACCTTCCCTATCTCCGGCCGCAGGCAGTATTGCATAAAGGAAGCGCCCAACCGCCGAACCAGCACGTCGTAGACCGGACGAAAATAAGGAGCAAACTTTTCTGCAATATCTCCAGGTAAGAAGCCAAGATCTTCATCGGCTTGCAGAACAGGACGGGTGACGATAATCCTGTCGACATCCTTATGTATCAGGGCTTCTGCCGCTTTTGCCGCACTGATCCAGGTTTTACCACACCCGGCTTCGCCCGTGGCGAATATCAGTTGCTTACTCTCAATAGCCTTCAGATAGTGCAATTGCGCTTCATTTCGCGCGAGGATTGGCGAGGTATCGCGACTGTCGCGAGCCATGCCAATGGCTTCTACGCCGCTCATCTGCACAAGCGAGGTGACCGATTCTTCTTCACGCTGTTTATGGCTGCGCGAATCCCGTCTCAGCACACGTTTTGCCTCGCGACGAGCTTTGATCACTGCTTTTTGTCTTCCCATGGAGAGCACCTTGAGTTGTTTGTATTCATCACACGCGCCGTTGGCAGCGCGATTATGCGCACGAACATCAGAGGGTTGGCTTCCTTGTAAGCCATAGTTTGCTTTTGGAAATAACACCGAAAACGGCTACGCGCACCGTTAAAGGCGTCGGTAACACGAATAAAGAAAGGAAGTGGGTAAAAATACAGAGTGACGAGATGACTACCGGAGGAGAAATCTCCGCGAGTGGTGGAGCGTTGCTTAACAAAACATTGTCCAGTACAGGACGTTACCATCCGCGATCTCCATAGTGACTGACTATCACTGCCGGGAACTACCGCTGTTACTTAATAAGTACAACAGTTTTCGCATTTGTTGCAACAATATATTTACTTATATTTAACCATAAAGCACCATTTAGATGGCATTAGCTTCTACTGGAAAGATGACAGAGTGATGACAGTGATGGTAAAAGCTGTGTACTTTCAGCAGGATTCGCGTTTGCTGGTAAAATGAGCCTTGTGCTTGCCGGATGCGGCGTGAACGCCTTATTCTGCCTACCGATCCGGCACCGATTGTAGGCCTGATAAGACGCGCAAGCGTCGCATCAGGCATCAGCGCACGAACGTCGGATGCGGCGTAAACGCCTATCCGCCTAAAAACATTAAACCCGCAATAATGCGCTTCCGAGATAATCGTTCGTGTCCTTCACCCCTGGCAATGCAAAGAAATAACCGCCACCGATAGGTTTGACGTATTCCTCCAGCGCCTCGCCATTCAGTCTTTTTTGTACTGTCAGAAAGCCCTTTTCCAGATCGTGTTGGTAGCAAACGAACAGTAGCCCCATATCCAGTTGCCCGGAGTTGGTGACGCCCAGTGAATAACTGTAGCCACGGCGCAACATCAGGCTGGACTCACTCTCTGGCGTGCGCGGATTCGCCAGCCGGATATGGCTGTCCAGCGCAATCACCTTACCTTCAGGATCGCTGGCGTAATCGGGCACATCATGCTCGTGCTGCATTCCCAGCGGAGCACCGGTTTGCTTATCACGACCAAAAATCGTCTGCTGTTCTTTCAGTGGCGTTCTGTCCCAAAACTCCACCCGAAACTGAATCAACCGCACCGCCTGGTAGCTGCCGCCGATGGTCCAGGCAGGTTCCTGCTGATCTGCCGTGACCCACACCACTTTTTGCATCAACTTCGCATTATGGCTGTCGGGATTAGCAGTGCCGTCTTTGAAGCCCAGCAAATTAATTGGCGTCTCTTTGCCTTTACTTCGCGCCGCATGATCGGAAATAAACCCTTCCCGCTTCCAGCGCACGCTGAGCAAATCCGGCGTGTGTTTAATGATATCGCGCAGCGCATGGATCACCGTGTCCTGGGTGTTGGCGCAAATCTGTAGCAACACATCTCCATGACATAACGCTGCATCAAGCGAGTCGTTGGGGAAACGCGTCATCTTCTGCAACTTTTTCGGCATCTGTGGCGCAAGGCCAAACCGCTCATCAAACAACGAGTGACCAACAGACAACGTGATGGTGAGATTATCGGGCGCAATGTAGCCGCCGAGAATGCCGGAATCGAGTGGCGGCAGGCGCGGATTTGGTGTTTCTGGTGCCGCTCCTCCCTGAGTCAGAAAAGCAAAACGCTGAGTCAACAAGCGAAACAACCGCTCAAGATCGGCTTTATCACTGGCAAGCACATCAAACGCCACCAGCATCATTGCGGCCTGCTGTGGCGTCACAATCCCCGCCTGATGTTCGCCATAAAAAGGCTGTTTCTCATTGCGCGCATCCGGCGAAAGCGTACCCGGCGCACTTTGCGTTTTTTGTGCATGAGCGACCGGGCAACTCCCCGCCAGCGCCAGCGCGCCAATCCCTTTCAGTAAACGTCGGCGTGACGGTTCATTCACGCCGTTTTCATCTTCATACTGCATAACGCTTAGTCCAGCCCCAGCACACCGCGAAGTTGCGCCAGATCTTCCGCCAGCGCGGTAATCGGGCCTTTTAGCGCATTACGGTCAGCATCGGTCAGCTTGTCGTAAGTTTCAAAACCGTCTTTGGTACGGTATTTCGCCAGAATGGTATCGACCTTTTTGAAGTTGGCATCGACTTTTGCCAGCAATTCCGGGTTAGCTTTTTGCAGTTGTGGACGCAGCAGATCGACAATTTTCTGCGAGCCTTCAACGTTAGCCTGGAAATCCCACAGATCGGTGTGGCTGTAGCGATCTTCTTCACCGCTGATTTTGCTGGCTGCCACTTCCTCAATCAGTCCCGCTGCGCCGCCGACCACTTTTGAAGGGGGGAAAGCCAGTTCACTGATGCGTTTATGCAAATCAACCACATCGGTATAAAGCTGGTCAGCGTACTGATCCATTCCTTTGGTGGTGTTGTCGCCAAACAAGGCTTTTTCCAGACGGTGGAAACCGGTGAATTTTGGGTCGGCGGCTTTTTGCTCGTAATCATCCTCACGGGCGTCAATGCTGCCATCCAGATCGGAGAACAGTTCAGCGATCGGTTCAATGCGCTCATAGTGCTGGCGCGTCGGTGCATACAGTGCTTTCGCTTTTTCGATATCGCCCGCTTTAATGGCGTCGGTAAAGGCTTTAGTGTCGGTCACCAGCTGCGTGGTTTCCGCCATGACATACGCCTTATATGCGGTAATTGCACCGCCGAGGCTTAACAGTGCATCACTTTGCGCCGCATCCGCTGTCGCCTCGCCTTTGACGATCAACTTCCCTTTCGGGTTAGTCAGCAGACCGCAGGTCATATCGTATTCACCAGGCTGTAAATTCGCCGTCATTTTCTGGCTAAAGCCAGGGGCGATATTTTCCCGCTCTTCCACCACCATCACGCCTTTGAGGATCTCCCACTCCAGCGCCTTCTGGCTGTGGTTCTGAATAATGAACTGTGTTTTCCCGGCGTTAACCGTAATGGTCATCGGTTCGCACTGCTTATCCGTCACGGTCACTTTGACTTGCGGAATATCGGCGGCGTTAGCCATAAAAGCAGAAGAGAACAGCGCAGCCACGCTTAATTGCAGTGCGCTACGACGGAAGTTAATGGTCATGACGAGACTATCCCTTTAAAGTATGTTGTAACTAAGCAAGAGTTTGCGTCGTATTTGTTACGCGGAGCGAGACGCTGTCGCCCCTGCACGTGGCGGCAGAGCAAACGCCACCAGCGCCGGGATGAGATAAATAAACCAGACGGCGACTTCGCTGACGCTCGGCGCTTCCTGATAACCAAAAATCCCTTCCATCAGCGTGCCAAACAGCGAGTGAGTTGACAGCACCGCGCTCATATCGAAGGCGATTTCCTGAAAGTGGTTCCACAATCCGGCTTCATGAAATGCGCGAATAGCACCAGCTGCCAGCCCTGCGGCGACGAAGAGAATAAACAGGCTGGTCCATTTGAAAAATGCGCCAAGATTGAGGCGAATACCGCCCCAGTAGAGCAGGAAACCAAGCACCACGGCAGTGGCGAGGCCAAGCATTGCGCCGAGTGGCGGCCAGATCCCGACATCTTGTTGAAATGCCGCCAGCAGGAAAAAGACCGACTCCAGCCCTTCCCTTGCAACGGCAAAAAAGACCATCATCACCAGCGCCCAGCCGTGATGATTCCCGCGCTGCAATGCGCTATCGACCGCCTGCTCCAGTTGCACTTTGACGTTGCGCGACACTTTGCGCATCCAGAAAACCATCCAGGTGAGGATCACCACGGCGATCACCGCCACGATACCTTCGAACAGTTCCTGTTCTTTTTGCGGAAATTCGCCGGTAGTTTCGTTAATGAAGATACCCAGCCCCAGGCACAACGCAGCGGCAAGCAACACGCCAACCCACATCACACCAATCCATCGGCCTCGCTGGGTACGCTTAAGATAGCTGGCAATCAAACTGACAATCAGCGCGGCTTCAAGTCCTTCGCGCAACATAATGAGAAACGGAACAAACATGCCACCCACCCTTAAACGTTTTTCTGAATCAATCTATGCAAAGAAAAGTAAATCGCAGTGATAGCGATTATCATTACGGCGGAGAAAAACACAAGCGGAATGTAGTGATAATGATGAGGAAATGTAAAATTTTTTTTGCGAGAAAACACAGAGGGCAATCACTGATTGCCCTCTTCTGCTTCCCATTATGACGTGGGATTTTCGGTAAAACGCCTTCCCTTAACCTTCCTGCAACCGTGACGGCGGCGCCGAATGATAATGCGCATCTGCTTCAGCAAAACGTTTTTGCATCGCCGCTGACGGCGCTTTACCCAGCAAACTGAACACCACAATCCCGATACTGCCGAAGATAAAGCCCGGAATAATTTCGTACAGCCCCAGCCAGCCGAACTGCTTCCAGACGATAACCGTCAGCGCACCGATGATCATCCCCGCCAGCGCACCGTTGCGCGTCATGCGTGACCACATCACCGAGAACAGCACCACTGGACCAAACGCCGCGCCAAAGCCTGCCCACGCGTAGCTCACCAGCCCCAGCACGCGGTTTTCCGGGTTCGCCGCCAGCGCAATGGCCACCAACGCCACCACCAGCACCATCACACGCCCTACCCACACCAGCTCTTTCTGGCTGGCATGTTTACGCAGAAACGCTTTGTACAGATCTTCGGTAATCGCACTGGAACATACCAGCAGCTGGCAGCTTAACGTTGACATCACCGCAGCCAGAATCGCCGACAGCAGGATCCCGGCAATCCACGGGTTAAACAGAATTTGCGCCAGTTCGATAAACACGCGCTCAGCGTTCTGATTTACCGCACCAGCCAACGCCGGATGATCGTTAAAGTAAGCAATCCCAAAGAAGCCGACAGCCACCGCCCCTGCCAGGCAGAGGATCATCCAGGTCATACTGATACGACGCGCATGGACAATGCTGTGGTGAGAATCTGCCGCCATAAAACGCGCCAGGATGTGCGGCTGCCCGAAGTAACCCAGCCCCCAACCCATCAGTGAGATAATGGCAACAAAGTTCAGCCCTTTGAGCATATCAACGTTTTCGATGCTCTTTTGTTTGATCACTTCCAGCGAGTCACCAAAACCACCGACGCTGATAATGACGATAACCGGCGTCAGGATCAGGGCAAAAATCATCAGACTGGCCTGTACGGTATCGGTCCAGCTCACCGCGAGGAACCCACCAATAAAGGTATAAAGGATGGTCGCCGCTGCACCTGCCCACAGAGCCGTTTCGTAGCTCATGCCAAAGGTGCTTTCAAACAGACGCGCGCCTGCCACAATGCCCGAAGCGCAATAAATGGTGAAGAACAGCAAAATAACCAGCGCGGAGATAATACGCAAAATACGGCTTTTATCTTCAAAGCGCCCGGTGAAATAATCCGGCAAGGTTAAGGCGTTATTGTTGTATTCGGTATGCACACGCAACCGCCCGGCCACCAGCTTCCAGTTAATCCATGCGCCTAATGTCAGGCCAATAGCGATCCAGCTTTCAGAAATCCCGGAAAGAAACACCGCGCCCGGCAACCCCATTAACAGCCAGCCGCTCATATCCGACGCACCCGCCGATAACGCCGTCACAAACGGCCCAAGGCTGCGACCGCCCAGAATATAGTCGTCAAAGTTTTTAGTTGATCGCCAGGCGATAAACCCAATCAATATCATGCCAAAGATATAGACACAAAATGTCACCAACATCGGTGTGCTAATAGCCATCTAAAGTCTCCAAAAAATTATTATCGGCAATGTCGAAACTTGCCGTTATATCTGCCACCGGAACGGGGTAACAGAGTTTATGTTTACCAGGGCGACCGTATCCTGCCGGAAGCGTTGGTTATTCACAATCGATTTAACACATCATTTACATTAAATTTTAGTGCCCAGCGATACTATTTTTCATCAGGTTGCACTCCCTCACATTTTTTGCGGTTGCACCTGTCAAAAATGTTAACTGCCGCAGAGAAAAAGTCTGCGTTATTTTTTTATTCCCTGTCATATCGATTTCTTTTATTAACATTTAATTCATTTTTAAGCTTGCTACGTAAGTCACATTTAACATGGTTGCACAAAGTTGCAACATAATAGATATTTCACAATAACGTTAAGTTGCACCTTTCAGAACAACAGGAGTAATGGCATGGGAACCACCACCATGGGGGTTAAGCTGGACGACGCGACGCGTGAGCGTATTAAGTCTGCCGCGACACGTATCGATCGCACGCCACACTGGTTAATTAAGCAGGCGATTTTTTCTTATCTTGAACAACTGGAGAACAGCGATACCCTGCCGGAGCTGCCTGCGCTGCTTTCTGGCGCTGCCAATGAGAGCGATGAAGCACCGACTCCGGCAGAGGAACCACACCAGCCATTCCTCGATTTTGCCGAGCAAATTTTGCCGCAGTCAGTTTCCCGTGCTGCCATCACCGCTGCCTATCGCCGCCCGGAAACCGAAGCGGTTTCTATGCTGCTGGAACAAGCTCGTCTGCCGCAGCCGGTTGCGGAACAGGCGCACAAACTGGCATATCAACTGGCAGATAAACTGCGTAATCAAAAAAACGCCAGTGGTCGCGCAGGCATGGTTCAGGGATTATTGCAGGAGTTTTCACTGTCATCGCAGGAAGGCGTGGCGCTGATGTGTCTGGCAGAAGCGTTATTGCGTATTCCCGACAAAGCCACCCGTGACGCGTTAATTCGCGACAAAATCAGCAACGGTAACTGGCAGTCACATATTGGTCGTAGCCCGTCTTTGTTTGTAAATGCCGCCACCTGGGGGCTGCTGTTTACCGGCAAACTGGTTTCTACCCATAACGAAGCCAGCCTCTCCCGTTCGCTGAACCGCATTATCGGTAAGAGCGGTGAACCACTGATCCGCAAAGGTGTGGATATGGCGATGCGCCTGATGGGCGAACAGTTTGTCACCGGTGAGACCATCGCGGAAGCATTAGCCAATGCCCGCAAGCTGGAAGAGAAAGGTTTCCGTTACTCTTACGATATGCTCGGCGAAGCCGCGCTGACCGCCGCAGATGCGCAGGCGTATATGGTGTCCTATCAGCAGGCGATTCACGCCATTGGTAAAGCGTCCAACGGTCGTGGCATCTATGAAGGGCCGGGCATTTCAATCAAGCTGTCGGCGCTGCATCCGCGCTACAGCCGCGCCCAGTACGACCGGGTAATGGAAGAGCTTTACCCGCGTCTGAAATCATTAACCCTGCTGGCGCGTCAGTACGATATTGGTATCAACATTGACGCCGAAGAGGCCGATCGTCTGGAGATCTCCCTCGATTTGCTGGAAAAACTCTGTTTCGAGCCTGAACTGGCAGGCTGGAACGGCATCGGTTTTGTTATTCAGGCTTATCAGAAACGCTGCCCGCTGGTGATCGATTACCTGATTGATCTCGCCACCCGCAGCCGTCGCCGTCTGATGATTCGCCTGGTGAAAGGCGCGTACTGGGACAGTGAAATCAAGCGTGCGCAAATGGACGGCCTTGAAGGTTATCCAGTTTATACCCGTAAGGTGTATACCGACGTTTCTTATCTCGCCTGTGCGAAAAAGCTGCTGGCGGTGCCGAATTTAATTTATCCGCAGTTCGCGACGCACAACGCCCATACGCTGGCGGCAATTTATCAACTGGCGGGTCAAAACTACTACCCGGGTCAGTACGAGTTCCAGTGCCTGCATGGTATGGGCGAGCCACTGTATGAGCAGGTCACCGGGAAAATCGCCGACGGTAAACTTAATCGTCCGTGTCGTATTTATGCCCCTGTCGGCACACATGAAACGCTGCTGGCGTATCTGGTGCGTCGCCTGCTGGAAAATGGTGCCAACACCTCGTTTGTTAACCGTATTGCTGATACCTCTTTGCCGCTGGATGAACTGGTTGCCGATCCGGTCGCGGCTGTAGAAAAAATTGCGCAACAGGAAGGGCAAACAGGCTTACCGCATCCGAAAATTCCCCTGCCGCGCGATCTTTACGGTCAGGGGCGCGATAACTCGGCAGGATTAGATCTTGCTAATGAACATCGTCTGGCATCGCTCTCCTCTGCCCTGCTCAACAGCGCACTGCAAAAATGGCAGGCCCAGCCAATGCTGGAACAGCCGGTTTCGACAGGTGAAATGTCGCCCGTTATTAACCCGGCAGAACCAAAAGATATCGTTGGCTATGTGCGTGAAGCCACGCCGCGTGAAGTGGAACAGGCACTGGAAAATGCGGTTAATAACGCGCCAATCTGGTTTGCCACTCCTCCGGCTGAACGTGCGGCGATATTGCATCGCGCTGCCGTGCTGATGGAAAGCCAGATGCAGCAACTGATTGGTATTCTGGTGCGTGAAGCCGGAAAAACCTTCAGTAACGCCATCGCCGAAGTGCGTGAAGCCGTCGATTTTCTCCACTATTACGCGGGACAGGTGCGGGATGATTTCGCTAACGAAACCCACCGTCCATTAGGGCCTGTGGTGTGTATCAGCCCGTGGAACTTCCCGCTGGCGATTTTCACCGGGCAGATCGCTGCCGCACTGGCGGCAGGTAACAGCGTACTGGCAAAACCGGCAGAACAAACGCCGCTGATTGCCGCGCAAGGGATCGCCATTTTGCTGGAAGCGGGTGTACCGCCAGGCGTAGTGCAGTTGCTGCCAGGTCAGGGTGAAACCGTAGGTGCGCAACTGACGGGGGATGATCGCGTGCGCGGGGTGATGTTTACCGGTTCAACCGAAGTCGCCACGTTACTGCAACGCAATATCGCCAGCCGCCTGGACGCTCAGGGTCGCCCCATTCCGCTCATTGCTGAAACCGGCGGCATGAACGCGATGATTGTCGATTCTTCAGCACTGACCGAACAGGTCGTCGTGGATGTACTGGCTTCGGCGTTCGACAGTGCAGGTCAGCGTTGTTCGGCGCTGCGTGTACTGTGCCTGCAAGATGAGATTGCCGACCACACGCTGAAAATGCTGCGCGGCGCAATGGCTGAGTGCCGAATGGGTAATCCAGGTCGCTTGACCACCGATATCGGGCCGGTAATTGATAGCGAAGCGAAAACCAATATTGAGCGTCATATTCAGACCATGCGCAGCAAAGGCCGTCCGGTGTTCCAGGCGGTGCGGGAAAACAGCGAAGATGCCCGTGAATGGCAAAGCGGCACTTTTGTTGCTCCGACGCTGATCGAACTGGATGACTTTGCCGAATTGCAAAAAGAGGTCTTTGGTCCGGTGCTGCATGTGGTGCGCTACAACCGTAATCAATTGCCGGAGCTGATCGAGCAGATTAACGCTTCCGGTTATGGTCTGACGCTCGGCGTCCATACGCGTATTGATGAAACCATTGCCCAGGTCACTGGCTCGGCGCATGTCGGTAATTTGTATGTTAATCGCAATATGGTTGGTGCGGTGGTTGGTGTGCAGCCGTTCGGCGGCGAAGGGTTGTCCGGTACAGGTCCGAAAGCAGGTGGTCCGCTCTATCTCTACCGTCTGCTGGCGAATCGCCCGGAAAGCGCGCTGGCGGTGACACTCGCGCGTCAGGATGCAGAGTATCCGGTCGATGCACAGTTGAAAGCCGCATTGACTCAGCCACTGAATGCACTGCGGGAATGGGCGGCAAACCGGGCAGAATTGCAGGCGTTATGTACGCAATATGGCGAGCTGGCGCAGGCAGGAACACAACGATTGCTGCCGGGGCCGACGGGTGAACGCAACACCTGGACGCTGCTGCCGCGTGAGCGCGTATTGTGTATCGCGGATGATGAACAGGATGCGCTGACTCAGCTCGCCGCCGTGCTGGCGGTGGGCAGCCAGGTACTGTGGCCGGATGACGCGCTGCATCGTCAGTTAGTGAAGGCATTGCCATCGGCAGTCAGCGAACGTATTCAACTGGCGAAAGCGGAAAATATAACCGCTCAACCGTTTGATGCGGTGATCTTCCACGGTGATTCGGATCAGCTTCGCGCATTGTGTGAAGCCGTTGCCGCGCGGGATGGCGCAATTGTTTCGGTGCAAGGTTTTGCCCGTGGCGAAAGCAATATCCTGCTGGAACGGCTGTATATCGAACGTTCGCTGAGTGTGAATACCGCTGCCGCTGGCGGTAACGCCAGTTTAATGACGATCGGTTAAACAGGTAGCCGGAGGATGTTACAACCTCCTCCGGCATCTTTAACGTGGTCGAATCCCCTCAATAATAATCCGCTGCACGTTTTCAACCGTTTGATTGAAAAATACCTCATCGCGCAACGTCGCGCCTGTCACCGCCTCCACCTGAGGGGCGAAATCGGCGTAATGTTGAGTGGAAGCCCAAATCATAAAAATCAGATGCTGCGGGTCAATCGGCGCGAGTTTGCCGCTTTTGACCCAACCGGCAATCAGCGCCGATTTCTCATCAATTAATGCTTTCAAATCGCCCGTCAGTTCATCCATTAACAGCGGCGCGCCTGCCAGCATCTCCATACAGAACAGGCGCGAAGCCTGCGGATAATCACGGGAGACTTCCAGCTTCAGACGGATGTACTCTTTGATCGCCGCCAGCGGGGCGAAATCTTCACGAAACGCTTTTAACGGTGCCAGCCAGATATCGAGAATCTGCCGCAGCACGGCAATATACAGCGCCTCTTTTGACGGAAAGTAATACAGCAGATTGGTTTTTGAAACACCCGCCAACTCTGCGATCTGCTCCAGCCTTGTGCCGTGAAAACCGAATTGTGAAAAAGTGTCCAGTGCCGCACCAAGAATCGCTTTTTTCTTCGCACTCACTGCGCGCGAACGTTTACCCGTTGTTTTCACTGCGCCTTGCGTCATGCGCTCACCCCTCTTGTAGACTGGCAACAGGATAGCAAAATCAGCACGATGCCTCGACCATCAACATTCACGGCACGAATGAATAATGGTGGAATGAGCGAGAAAGGTATTAACGTAAGGATATTAAGGAGAGTACCAGAACGAAAAACCGCCGGAATTACCGGCGGCAGTGGCGTATTGACGCGCGTCAGACAAAACGCATTCGTCATAGAGTAGCCCGGCTAGTTGTTGCTTTTGCCGTGACTGCTTTTGCCCCCTTTTTTTCCTGCTTCAGATGCGCGTTGCGGGTCATTTTTGAAATTCCCCCCGCTGTGCTGTCCACCTTTTTTACCTGCTTCTGATGCTCTTTCGCGGTCTTCTGCAAAATTGCCGGAACCGCCTCGATGGTTTGCCATTACTGACCTCCGTCATCATAGTGCCCAGGATTAACGCGGCGTATGGCGGGTGCCATATTTTCGCTACGTGGGACTAAGCTTAGTGAACTGACGCGGGTAAGCCTGCGTTTGGTAATATCCTGCAACAGCTTCTTAGCGAGAATAGATATCATTTCCGGTAATCAGCCATAAGCCGCTCTTATGATTAAAAAAACACTATGGGATAAAAATGTATCATTTTGCGACAAAATTACATGCTTGTGAAAATTGTTATAAATCAAATAAGTGGTTGTGAAATTTGCACTCTGAATAGGACGTCTTATCTTTAAATGAGTGGTAGCGAATCGCTACGGAATAGAGATAACACGAGGAGTGGTTAGAAATGGCTAAAGTTCTGGTGCTTTATTATTCCATGTACGGACATATCGAAACGATGGCGCGTGCAGTCGCTGAAGGCGCAAGCAAAGTCGATGGCGCAGAAGTTGTCGTTAAGCGTGTACCGGAGACCATGCAGCCGCAATTATTCGAAAAAGCAGGCGGTAAAACGCAAACTGCGCCCGTTGCAACCCCGCAAGAACTGGCCGATTACGACGCGATTATTTTTGGTACACCAACCCGCTTTGGCAATATGTCAGGCCAGATGCGTACTTTCCTGGATCAGACTGGCGGCCTGTGGGCTTCCGGCGCTCTGTACGGCAAACTGGCGAGCGTCTTTAGTTCGACCGGCACCGGCGGCGGTCAGGAACAGACTATCACTTCAACCTGGACGACCCTTGCACATCACGGCATGGTGATTGTCCCCATTGGCTACGCAGCACAGGAATTATTTGACGTCTCGCAGGTTCGCGGCGGAACGCCTTATGGCGCGACCACCATTGCAGGCGGTGACGGTTCGCGCCAGCCCAGTCAGGAAGAGTTGTCTATCGCACGTTACCAGGGGGAATATGTTGCTGGTCTGGCAGTCAAACTTAATGGCTAATCTTCAACAGGAGGATACGCATGCCAACTCAAGAAGCGAAAGCTCATCACGTGGGTGAATGGGCATCTCTGCGCAATACGTCGCCGGAAATAGCCGAGGCCATTTTTGAAGTCGCCGGGTACGACGAGAAAATGGCGGAAAAAATTTGGGAAGAAGGTAGCGATGAAGTGTTAGTCAAAGCCTTTGCCAAAACCGATAAAGATTCGCTTTTTTGGGGCGAACAGACCATCGAACGTAAAAACGTTTAACCAGTGACTCCCCCGTTTCTCGCGGGGGAGTTTTCTGTTATTTCACTGCTTCATTCAACACGCTATCAAACTTATCCATTGGACAGAAACCATCAGCGTCTATCGGGCAACCGCTTAATTCCAGCGTCACCCGCTGAGCCGGAGCCTGTAACGTTAACGCGTCGGCATTACGCAACTGTTCCGAACTTTGATAAACATATTCAATTTTCATCAAATCACGATTGGCTTTGCTGTCATGCCAACGCTGGAAAACGATTTTGCCGCCAATTGGCGTGCGTTCGTTCTGGTCATGCAACTGATAGGGTTTAAAGTCCAGCGCGGTGAGCAGCGAGGCAATATTAGAGTCATGCCCTACCAACACAGTGATTTTCGGTGCGCTGGCACGATCGGTGACCAGGGCTTTGTCGATATAACTGACCAGCGGTTTCGCAACATTGCGCGCTACTTCCGGTGAGGTAAACAAGCTGTCCTGGTAGCCGTTTTTCAGCTTCGACAACACCTTCCACTGTTGGTCAGATTTAATTTCCCCCCACGCCACCTGATCCATCGGGAAACCTTCGTAGTATTGCAAAGTGAAAGCATCCACCAGCGAGTTGCCTACTTTCAATGGCCCGGAAACGCCCGGCTCTTGTTGATACTTCGCACTGAAGGTATTTTTGCCATCCACCAGCGAACATTGCTGCTTCTCTTTACAGGCTGGAGAGTCTTTATAGTTAACGATTTTTTCCAGTAGCTGATAGCTGTCAGTCAGTTGTAGTTTGCTGAACTCTTTCTCCATTGCCGCCACCGCCTGCTCACTGAATGCGGCGGAATCATCGGTGATTACCGGGTTAAAGGTTGGATCCATAGTGCCCATTTTTTCCTGGTGATGAACAGGAATATCACATCCAGGGAATGCGCCGGTAATAAAGAACTGCGCGGTAGCGACGGTACGTTGCAAGCTGTTTGCGTAGGCATAAACGGTGTCCGGCGGCGGGCATTCACCCGACTTTACCATCCCCTGCTCTGCCAGCCATTCACGCATGTAATGCCCCATATACACTTCCAGCACGCCACCTTTAGTGGTGAGCTGCCCGCCGGGAACATCCCATTCTGGCCATTTATTCGGCGTCGACTGCTCAAGCACACTGCCATTATTAGCCAGCGGTGCGCGTAAGTTATGGCGACTCATCATAAGCACTTGCTGTAGCTGATAGCCCTCCGGTACAGCCTGTGCCTGAGTATTTGAAGAAAGCAAAGCCATCCCTGCCACGGCTGCGGCGATTAGCGTTTTTTTCATTCCTCACACCTCTTTTGTTATCAATGATTAAAGAGTGTGACAGAAATATGACTTATTTCCGGGAACCGGTTCGCAAATTAGCAGATAACGAGGCGGGAAACTTGCAGGGCACCAGGCGATGACTGACAGTAGCTGCGCTATCGCCTGGTTTGTATCGTTAAACTAATATCTGAAACAGCACGGCAAAAAGAATGATATTGGCAATGACAATGGTCCAACCGTTATAAAGCATATATTTCAGATGGGTTGATTGTGCCAGCCCCATTTGACCAAACATATCCGATGAAGGGAAAGGCCCAAACCAGTCCACTTGCGATGAGGCCAACAATACCGCCGTTGTCCCCTGTGGCGGCACTCCCGCAGCCATCAACATCGGACCAAATATTTTGTGCGTAAAGGTCATCTGAGCAACAGCGGCGCCTGGCACATGACCGATAATGTTAAAGGCAAAAATACAGAAGCAAAGCCATGCCGGTGATATCCCGGTTAACAGAGGTTGTGTGTATTCGAGCAACCCCTGATACGCCTGCAGGCTATCCATAAGTTCCAGAATCGGGTTATACAGCCAGTAGAGCAGAAACATCCACACCAGTCTGCCACACCCCTTATACAGCGCCTGCAGTATCCCGGCAGGGCTTAATCCTCCCACCAGTCCGGTGATCAAAGCCACCAGTAACATCACGATAATGGCAAAACTAAAACCTGCTTTTATCACTACACCGATAACCGCCATAACAATAATGGTTGCGGCAAATGCCAGCGCGCTGAGCTTGCGACGGCGAACACGGGCGGGCTGCTCTTCTTCCTGAGTTTTCTCAGAGAGATCCACTTCGTAATGTAATTTTCCTTCCGTCATCTTCTGAATTCGCCCGGCCATGATCCAGCCAGCGAATAACGTCACGGCGCTCATTGGTAGCCCAACGTACATCAGGTATTGCGGATAAGTCAGGCCGCCGAGTTGTAAAATCGTCACGGTACTGGGAGTAAATGGCCCGGTAAACAATCCCACTGAACCCGCCGTCATCATCAGTGCAGCCACCGTGGGAGGCGTCAGCCGTACTGCCGCCGCCACAGGAATAATCACCGCGACAATAATGGCATTGCCGCCTGCCATAGTGCCCAGCGCGCCACAGATGAGAATGGAAGAGACAACGATGCCAAATTTGACCCGCGTCTGGCTGGAAAGCCCGATACGATGTACCACAAATTTGACCAGTTCAACGGCGGCTCCGGTACGTGTTGCAACTTCCCCGACACCGGCACCAAGCATAATGATCAGACCTACAGTGGCGATAAACGATCCCGTCGATTTTGCCAGCATGGTGCCCATTTCAGGTAAGCCGGTGGAAGTCATTATCATCGCAATAATAATCGATGAAATAACCGCCAGAACAATATCGACGCCTATCAACGAGAGCACCGCTAACGCTACCAGCGGTGTAAAACCAAGCAGTCCGAGTTCATTACCTGGACGCCCCTGACACCAGAACGCTGTCAGTAAAAAAACAACCAACAGTAAACCAATAATGACATTCTTTTTGGTGATATTTTGTCTGGTTAGCGAACCACCAGCGAGCATTGAGTCACTCATATAACTCCTTAACCCCATCGAATCGACCATCAATATCAGCCGATGTATTTGGACAGCTCAGAAAATATCCCCCCTCGTTATTATTGTTAGCAAAATGCACTGAGGGTTTGTCCGGGTACTACAGGTATTATTCTGAGTTCGTAATTAACCCCTTTAGGTGGGCAAATAACGCATTGTTACCAGAACAGGCGTTACAGATTAAATTTATGTTAACTTGGTGTTACCATGAAATGACTTTTTATCTATCGTCTATAACTCTGGGTTAACTCTTAATGAAACTGCGCCACCTGGAAATCTTCTATGCCGTGATGACATGCGGGACACTTTCCCGGGCTGCGGAATCGCTGAATATTTCCCAGCCGGCCGCCAGTAAAGCGTTAAAAAACGCTGAACAAAAACTCGGTTTTCAGCTCTTTCAGCGAGTTCGTGGCAAGCTTCTTCCAACCAGCGAAGCGATCACACTTTTTGAAAAAGCGCAGTCGATTTATCACGAACTCGATAACCTGCGACTGCTGGCCGATAACCTGACGCGAGATCCGCGAGCCAAAATAGCCCTGGGATGCCTGCCAAGCCTGGGGTTAAGTCTGGTGCCAGAAATAGTCACCGCGTTTTACCAGCAGAATGCAAATCTGGTAATGACACTGACGACAGAGCACACCGAAACGTTGGTTAAAAAGCTTGATCTGCGCGAGATTGATCTGGCTCTGACGCTACAGCCGATTCAACAGGGGGATATTATGACGACGCTGATAGCCGAAGTTCCGCTGGTTTATATCGACCGGGACTATCGACAGGGCGCGGTAGAAATAGACAAGATTGACCAACAACGCTGGATTTCTCCCGGCCCCTATTCCCTTTCCGATGCAATAGCCAAACGGCGTGATTTTTTGACGACGCGCCTGAATGTCCAGACGTATTACATGGCGACTGAATTTGTAAAACGAGGAATGGGATGCAGTATTACCGATATTTTCTCTGCCCGTCATAACCTCCCGGCAGAGACAATTCACCCCATCGAACCACCAATAAAAATTGATCTTTGCTTACTACGCCGTGCCGATGTTTCGCTTAGTCCTATTACACAAAAATTTGTCGATTTCCTCTGTCAGCAATTACGTCAGCAACTGCGAGCCATTAACCTTGAGTTATACCCTGAAAATAAAAAGTCAATTGCTCCTCAGGCCTAAATGTTTTGACATATCCCCAACGCATTTATTAGCGGTGGATATCTCAGGTGATGAAAAAACGCATTGTAGTTATTGGCGGCGGGGTAATTGGTCTGGCGACAGCATGGGTTCTGGTAAAACAGGGCCATCAGGTGCAATTGTTAGAACGCAACAGTCAGGCAGGTATCGCCACCAGTTTCGCTAATGGCGGGCAACTCAGCTATCGCTACGTTGCTCCTCTGGCGGATAAAGGCGTACCGATGCAGGGACTTAAGTGGATGGGGAAAAGTGACTCCCCTCTGAATATGCGTTTGCGCATGTCATTTAGCCAGTGGCGCTGGTTGCTGGCGTTTTTAATGTCCTGTAATAGCCGGACAAATAAACTCAATGGCGACCATATTTTACGCTTATCACTGTTAAGTCGTCAGGTCATGGAAGCATGGTTGCTGGAAGATAATCTTGATGATTTTCACTGGCGCCGTTCTGGCAAACTGATTATTCATCGCCGTCAGCAAGATTTAGCCAAAGCGGCAAAAGGCATTGATCCGCAATTTCAACAGGCTTTATCACGCGAAGAGTGTGTTCATCTTGAACCTGCACTAAAACATATTGGTCATTCCCTGTGCGGTGGTATTTACTCCCCCGGCGATGAAACGGCGGATTGCTATAAGTTCTGTCAGGCATTACTTGCCAAACTTAATGCCAGCGCGAATTTTTCGCTACAAACCGATTGTGAAGTTTTGCAGTTGAATAAAAAAGGTGAGCGCATTGTCTCTATTACCACCCGCACTGGAACGCTGGTTGCGGATGATTATGTCGTTGCCGCCGGTAATGGCAGCACGCATTTGCTTGCCGGAACCGGGACTCACGTACCGCTCTGCGGTTTGAAAGGTTACAGTCTGACGCTCCCCTTCCCACAAAAAATGGGGATCGCACCACAAATCAGTGTCACCGACTATGGTCATAAAATTGTCTATGCCCGACTCGGTGATCGGTTGCGCATCGCCGCCATGGTCGATATTGGCTATGACGGTAATGAACTGCGCTCTGAACGCATTGGCGCGTTAAAACAGATCGTAGCGGCCAGCTTTCCGCAACTGCAAGGTATCGATGAGGCCGAATTATGGACGGGTATGCGTCCATCCACCCCTGCGGGTCCGCCACTATTAGGACGGGCGAAGTATCAAAATCTATGGATGAATCTTGGTCAGGGCAGTCTGGGCTTTACGCTGGCGGCGGGTAGTGCCGTGGTGTTAGGCGCTCTGCTGTCGGGCGAAGACCCTGCAATTTCACTTGATGGACTGACATGGAGCCAATCAGCTTGAATATCAAACGTAATAACCCACAACCGCGTCTTGCCGCCAGCGTGGAATATGGCAATCTTGTTTTTCTCTCCGGTCAGACACCGAAGAGCAATACCCCGTCCATCGCGCAACAAACGCGCGAAGTGCTGGAGAAAATCGACGAATTACTTGCGGCAGCTGACAGTGATAAATTTCATCTCTTGTCCGCTCAGATATGGTTAAAAGATATCAGCCGCGATTTTGCCGATTTCAACGACGTATGGGTTAGCTGGATACCAGAAGGATATAGCCCGGCACGTGCTACCGTACAAGCTGAGATGGCCCGCCCGGAGATTCTGGTTGAAGTGATGGTAACTGCGGTAAAAGCGGGATAAGCCCCCATTTTCTGCCCCCTGGCAAGGTCGTCATGGGGCATCCCTGAAGGTTAAACGTCCCTTCTTTTACCTGCCAACATTCAGGCTGAAAATATCATTTTTAGTTATGTTGTTGTCTCTGGCCTACGATTTTTTCTGATTTCCCCTACACTTAACACTGATACCTTGTCAGGGGTTTCCCTTTGTCTGTATTGATTTACGCGAGATAACGCTATGGAATTAAAGGATTATTACGCCATCATGGGCGTGAAACCGACGGACGATCTCAAGACAATCAAGACCGCCTATCGTCGACTGGCCCGTAAATACCATCCCGATGTCAGTAAAGAACCCGATGCCGAAGCCCGCTTCAAAGAGGTCGCTGAAGCGTGGGAAGTGTTGAGTGATGAGCAACGTCGCGCTGAGTATGATCAGATGTGGCAACATCGCAACGATCCGCAATTTAACCGTCAGTTCCATCATGGCGACGGTCAGAGTTTTAACGCCGAAGATTTTGACGATATCTTCTCGTCAATTTTCGGTCAACATGCCCGCCAGAGTCGCCAGCGCCCCGCTACACGTGGCCACGATATTGAAATCGAAGTGGCGGTATTCCTTGAAGAAACGCTTACTGAGCACAAGCGTACCATCAGCTATAACCTGCCGGTTTATAACGCCTTTGGCATGATCGAACAGGAAATTCCGAAAACGCTGAATGTGAAGATCCCGGCGGGCGTCGGCAATGGTCAACGCATCCGCCTGAAAGGCCAGGGGACGCCGGGCGAAAACGGCGGTCCAAATGGCGATTTGTGGCTGGTGATTCATATTGCGCCACATCCGTTGTTCGATATTGTCGGCCAGGATCTGGAAATTGTGGTGCCGGTTAGCCCGTGGGAAGCGGCGCTGGGTGCTAAAGTCACCGTCCCAACACTGAAAGAAAGCATTTTGCTGACTATCCCGCCTGGCAGCCAGGCCGGGCAACGATTGCGCGTTAAAGGCAAAGGTCTGGTGAGCAAAAAACAGACCGGCGATCTGTATGCGGTACTGAAAATCGTGATGCCGCCGAAACCAGATGAAAACACTGCCGCGCTGTGGCAGCAACTGGCAGACGCCCAGTCGTCTTTTGATCCACGCAAAGATTGGGGGAAAGCATGATGGCTAATGTTATGGTGACTTTTACCATTACCGAATTTTGCCTGCATACCGGCATCTCTGAAGAGGAGTTGAATGAAATTGTCGGTTTGGGGGTGGTTGAACCGCGTGAGATCCAGGAAACAACCTGGGTATTTGACGACCATGCCGCCATTGTGGTGCAACGCGCAGTACGGCTGCGTAATGAGCTGGCGCTGGACTGGCCGGGGATCGCGGTGGCGCTGACGTTAATGGATGATATTGCACATCTGAAACAGGAAAACCGCCTGCTGCGCCAGCGGCTTTCCCGGTTTGTGGCTCATCCGTGAGTTTGTTGCCTGATGCGACGCTTAACGCGTCTTATCAGGCCTACAAAGGGCACTGTTCCCGTAGGCCGGATAAGGCGTTCACGCCGCATCCGGCGGCTCTGCCATAATGCCTGATGCGACGCTTACCGCGTCTTATCAGGCCTACAAATCGGCATTATCTCTTTTGGTTGTCGCACTCCACCAACACCTGCAATAACTGGCTTAGTGCCGCGTAAAAACCAAAGCTATCATACTGACGGCAACGCGCAGCAAACTCCGGTAACCAGCGCCACAGCGCCGTCAGTGTTTTTTGCCGCAAACTTTCGATTCCTCGCGCAGGAACGGTCCCCTCTCCCAGCGAAAAATGCAGATGACTCAACAACTCGAGATAGATCGCCAGATGATCTGCCGGTTCGTTGAAATTGCCGCTGGTTTCCATCCCCGCCTCAACTAACAAGCGTTTAATCTCTTGCTCGTCCTGTTTGTAGGCCGATGCATACGGCAGCGCGGCTTGTTTGTCGGTCATCAGAAACAGGCCGCAAAAGTCAGCGGCCAGTTCCAGACGAGCATCGTCACGTACTGTCAGCGTGGCAATACGGTTTTCCAGATCATTCACCGCCGCTGTGAGCGGCGGTTCGCTTTTCAGCAACGAAAACCATTCAGCCATCTGCGCACTGGCGATTTGCGTCAGTTGTTCATCGTCCAGTTCACGGGAGAACAACTGCGCCAGCCAGGCGTAAACACAGGCAATCTGTTGTGCTGTCAGCGTGGTCATGATTTCACCTGCGACGCCGGAACATATTCGCACTGCGCCACCATCTCCACGGGGCCGTTAAACGCCGTCACCTGCTCCACTGTTCCGTTGTACTTCTCAATTTCCACCAGCGTAGTGTGCGCACTGGTCGCCTGCGCCAGCTGCGAAGTTCCGATGTCGATGGTCAACACGTTGGGGTTACCGTATTTGCACAGCGCACCAGGCTCGCCACCTTTATCTGGATCGTACCATGCCCCTTCGTGAATTCGCGCCACGCCGGGTGCATAGCGGTCAGAAACCACTGCCCCTGCCAACACCTGACCGCGAGCGTTAAAGACGCGTACCACATCACCGTTACGAATACCGCGCGCACTGGCATCCTGCGGGCTAATAAATACTGGCTCTTTACCCGCTACCGTATATTGCTGACGCAGGGTTTCAGATTCACATAACTGTGAGTGAAGTC
The DNA here is from genome assembly GCF_002965765.1 of Escherichia sp. MOD1-EC6819. NCBI lineage: Bacteria > Pseudomonadati > Pseudomonadota > Gammaproteobacteria > Enterobacterales > Enterobacteriaceae > Escherichia > Escherichia sp. MOD1-EC6819. The sequence goes on from NZ_PTRG01000009.1 coordinate 168,345, forward strand.
GGAAATCGGGATGCACAGATTGCAGATGCAACGGATACTTTTGCGAGCCAGGCCCACCGTGGGAACGTTCGATTTTCTCAAACCACATCGGATGCCCCTGACAATCGTCATAGTTCATGTCGGCGATGGTTTTCGAGTAGATCTCAATCAGGCCACTCGGCGTGCCCAGCGGTTCGAGATCCGGATCTTCGCGGAATGCCTGGTGGCGAACGAACATCTGCGGATGGTCAAACTCGACGTACTCTTTGTTATTCCAGAAGTCATCAAACGCGGGCAGATGAACGCCGCGTCCTTTACCCTGTTGTACACCTTCCTGCCAGATGCGTTTCAGCCAGCCCATTTCGTCCAGCCCTTCGGTAAAGGCTTCTTCGCGATTAAAGCGGCGGCACAGCTCGCGGAAAATATCAAAGTCGTTGCGCGCCTCGAACTGCGGCGGCACGACCTGTTTCATGGCGATAATGCCACGGTTGGAGTGGTTGCCGTACTGGTCGAGATCGTTACGCTCAAACTGCGTGGTCGCAGGCAGCACGATGTCGGCAAAGCGGCAGGTTGAGGTCCACTGGTTATCTATGGCGATAACCGTTTCCAGCTTGCGCCAGCCTTCAATAATGCGGTTGATCTGCTGATGGCGATGGAACGGGTTAGTTCCGGCAAAAATACACATTTTCAGCGGCGGCAGTTTTACCGATTTACCGTTCCAGTTGATCACTTTCCCCGGTTCGAGGATCGCATCGATAAAACGGGCAATCGGAATGGTGCTGCTGTAGCCTTTGTAGTCACTGTTGTCGTGAACAGGCGGAATCGACGTAGAGCCGGAAAAACCACTCAGAATAACGCCTTTACGTCCCGGCGTGCCTGCACCGTTATAGTGCCAGCCAAAACCAAAGCCACCACCTGGCAGGCCAATTTGCCCCAGCATCGCCGCCAGAACGACAATCATCCACGCCCACTGTTCACCGTGCTGCATACGCTGCACGCACCAGCCAGCAATAATTTGCGTTCTGTTCGCCGCCATCTGCCGCGCCAGCCCACGAATGGTTTCGGCATCAATGCCGGTCAGTTTTTCAGCCCATGCGGCATCTTTCGGCTGACCGTCTTTCTCACCCAGCAGATACGGCAGGAACTGCTCAAAACCCACACAGTAGTTAGCGAGGAAGTTTTTGTCGTACAGGTTTTCACTGTACAGCGTATGCGCCAGCGCCAGTTGCAGCGGCACGTCAGTTTGCGGGTTAACCGCAATGTGCTTCACATGCTCGCGCCCCAGATACTCATGGGTGGATGTGACAACCGGATCGATGCTGATGACCACAACTTCACCGGCGGCGACTTTCGCTTTTAGCTGCTCGTAATATTCATAAACATCGTGATCCGGGCACCACCAGTTCGCTTGCTGGTTTTTCAGCAAATCGGAGCCCCACAGCACAATGGTTTTGCTGTTCTGCAATACCAGCGGCCAGGAGGTTTGCTGTTCATACACTTCCATCGAACCGACTACGCGCGGCAGGATCACCTGCGCAGCACCGGTAGAGTAATCTCCGCCCGTACCAACGCTATTACCATGCAAGGCAATAGCTTTCGCCAGCATCCCCGAAGCGTTATGGAACATCCCCGTCGATTGCCAACCACTGGCGGTCAGCAAGGCACTCGGCCCGTGAGTTTTCTGCACGCGTTCCAGTTCTTCATAGAACATGTCGAGGGCTTCATCCCAGCTCACGCGCACAAAACGGTTATCACCGCGCTGGGATGTGTCGCTCAGATGGCGCTTACGCAGCCAGTCCACGCGTACCATCGGATAACGAATACGCGCCGCGTTGTGTACGTGATCCGGCAATCCGGCGATCATTTTCGACGGATATTTATCCAGTTCGAACGGTTTTGCCGCCACAAAGCGACCATCCTTCACCGTCGCGCGGATAGCCCCCCAGTGCGATCCGGTCAGAATGCCCTCTTTCGAGGTGACGGCCTCAGTAGCCGCTTGCGCCGCAGTCGCACGGCGCGGCGTTAACAATGACGGCCCCAGCATCCCGGCGACGGTTAAGCCGCCGAGCTGTGCCAGAAAACGCCGACGTGATGCCTGAAAGAGATCGTTATTGTTCATTATTTTTCTTCCTTCTTATCGCCGTGAGCCTTACCTGCGGTGTCAGACGCATTCATTTGCAGATATTTCAACAAGGTGCGTTCTTCACGTTTATCGAGACTGGTAAAGCCAATCATGCCGTTGAGCGTGCCGATCCAACCGTTAGCGTCAAAGTGGGCGATTTCCGGTGCGCCGTGGCACTGGTTACAAGTGCCGTTGTACAACGAATCCGCATAAGCCCAGATCGGTTTGATATCGTTTACCATGTCGCCTTTCTTCATCCACGCAGTGGCCTGTAACTTGCTCCACTCGGTATTGGTGTCGGCAACGGTGGTTTTCTCCAGCGTTTTCACCTGCTGCTGCACATCACCACGAATCGAGGCAACAAAGATGCGTTTGCCTGGGAACTGGGTGAGTACACGCTGACGTCCGGCGCTTTCTGTCCAGCCGGTAATCTCAATTTGCAGCCAGTCGCCGTCACGTTTAAGGACTTTCACTTCCGAAGCAGGCAGCAGTGAACCAGACGCTTCTTTATCGCCTTTCGCCGCATAAATCGGCTTAATATCAATAGAGTACAGCGTGTCACCACTGTCATTAGCACTGGCGCGCAACTCGTCGAACTGCTTACGGAAGCCGCTACTCATATCCGGTAACTGGTGGGCAATACCTTTATGACAGTCGATGCAAGATTGATTATCTTTCGCTGCCACCTTCATCTGACGTGCCGCTTCCGGATGCTGCTTCGCATGATCCATCGCATCGTAGTTATGGCAGGAGCGGCAGGTTGCCGAGTTGTTTTCTTTCATTCGCGCCCATTCACGCTCGGCAAGTTCCGCGCGTTTGGCTTCGAATTTTTCAGGTGTATCAATGGAGTGGGCAATAAAGGTCTGGTAGATATCGTTGCTCGCTTCCAGTTTGCGCTTCACCATGCCTGGAATATCCGGCGGGATATGACAGTCATGGCATTCAGCTCGCACGCCGGAGGCGTTCTGGAAATGCACCGACTGTTTATATTCTTCATACACCGGTTGCATACTGTGGCAACTGACACAAAATTCGGTTGTGCTGGTGACTTTGATCCCAACGTGTGGCAATACAATCAGCGCAATGCCAATCACAATCCCAATAGCGACCAGCGCCAGTACCGACCAACGAGCACTGGGTCGGCGTAGCGCGTTCCAGAGTTTCCGCATAATAGCCCCTGTAAAATTATGGTTTAGTGAAGCGATCTTAATGAGTAAATATGAACAGCGGCACTGGTCAGGATGAACGGCTTACGGCAGAATATGAACAGATATGAACAGAATGAGTAAAACCCTCTGATGCCACATCACATTGTTATTGTTGAAGATGAGCCAGTTACCCAGGCACGATTACAATCCTACTTCACTCAGGAGGGGTATACCGTTTCCGTTACGGCGAGCGGTGCCGGGCTGCGGGAAATTATGCAGAATCAGCCGGTGGATTTAATTCTGCTGGATATCAACTTGCCCGATGAAAATGGCCTGATGTTAACCCGCGCCCTGCGGGAACGTTCGACGGTGGGGATTATTCTGGTTACCGGACGCAGCGATCGAATTGACCGTATTGTTGGGCTGGAAATGGGCGCAGACGATTACGTCACCAAACCGCTGGAACTGCGCGAACTGGTAGTACGGGTAAAAAATCTGCTCTGGCGAATCGACCTCGCGCGACAAGCTCAACCGCACACTCAGGACAACTGCTATCGCTTTGCGGGTTATTGCCTGAATGTGTCGCGCCATACGCTGGAGCGGGATGGCGAGCCGATTAAACTGACCCGCGCAGAGTATGAAATGTTGGTGGCATTTGTGACGAATCCGGGCGAAATTCTCAGCCGTGAACGTCTGCTGCGTATGCTTTCTGCGCGTCGGGTGGAAAACCCTGACCTGCGCACCGTCGATGTGTTAATTCGTCGTTTACGCCATAAACTCAGCGCGGATTTACTGGTGACGCAACATGGCGAAGGTTATTTCTTAGCCGCTGATGTGTGCTGATAAAAATAGACCGGACGAAATCCCCCTGGCGACAGCGAGCGGCGGATATGTTCACGGTCGGCATTTTTCGGCGTCAGAACTAAAATCGGTGTGCTGACATTATCAGACACCGATTGCCCCTGTAATTGCCTGATGGCCTGCTCAACTGCCAGTTCCCCCTGCCAGACCATTTGATCGCTGGCAGCCATAATCACTCTTCCCCGCTTCAGCCCGCGATACACCTGATGTGAAAGATAAAACGACACCACGGTAAGCGGCGTTTTCAGGTTACGCCCTTCACCCATTGCCGCCTCTGCCGCAATGGCCGTTCCGGCAACGACGTCGATTTCTGGATGGCGCTCCAGCATTTCCTGCAACAGGTTACGCTGGATTTCAATATCGTTGTCGCCGAGCGCAATATCGACAATACGCACCGGGCTTCCGGCAATGGCTGCGCGAAAACCCTCTACCATCTCCTTACTGCCCCCGGCGTTATCGGGGCCGGGCATCAACAGCACGTTCAGTGGTTTACCGTGGCTCCATTGCACCAGATATCGCCCTGGTTGATAGCCCATCTGAAACCAGGGCACACCAACGCGGCTTTTTATCTGTGAGTCGTCAATGGCATTCACCAGTTCAATCACCGGCAGACTTGCTACCTGCTTTTGCAGATCGGGAAATGACGTCGTGCTACTACCGAGCAAAATGGCCTCTGCGCCCCACTCTTTACACTGGTCGATTTGTGCTTGCTGGGTAGCCAACTGGCTGTAGCCGCCTGCCTCCAGCACTTTTAAATCCACACCGTAGCGGCGGGCAGCCTCCTGCATACCATAGTTCAACGATAACCAGTATGAATCTTTCAGGCTGGGATAAAGCGCGCACAGTTTCCATACGCGTTTGGCTTTAAGCGGCGTAGAGGGTTGCACCGTGAAATGCTGCGCATCATGCCAGCGCAACAGGTTATCAGCCGAAAATGCCGACAACATGAAAAGGGAAAGAAGTAAAAATAGCAGTACGCGCATGATAGCCTCATCAATAATAAGGCTTTATGCTAGATGCATTCCGCTTTGCGACTCAACATTTTTCACCTTAAGTACACCGACCGTGAATTTAACCCTGACCCGAAGGCTCTGGATGGGCTTTGCCCTGATGGCGCTGTTAACCCTGACCAGTACCCTGGTGGGATGGTACAACCTGCGCTTTATCAGCCAGGTGGAAAAAGACAACACTCAGGCATTGATTCCTACCATGAATATGGCGCGCCAGTTGAGCGAAGCCAGTGCCTGGGAACTTTTCGCCGCGCAGAACCTGACCAGTGCCGATAACGAAAAGATGTGGCAGGCGCAGGGGCGAATGCTCACCGCACAAAGCCTGAAGATTAATGCGTTGCTGCAAGCATTACGGGAACAAGGTTTTGATACCACCGCTATTGAACAACAGGAGCAGGAGATCTCCCGTTCGTTACGTCAGCAAGGGGAGCTGGTGGGGCAGCGTTTGCAACTGCGCCAGCAACAACAGCAACTCAGTCAGCAGATAGTCGCCGCCGCCGATAAAATCGCACGCCTGGCGCAAGGTCAGGCGAATAATGCGGCGACCTCCGCCGGAGCTACCCAGGCTGGGATTTACGATTTGATCGAACAACATCAGCGTCAGGCCGCCGAAAGCGCACTCGATCGGCTGATTGATATCGATCTTGAGTATGTTAACCAGATGAATGAACTGCGCCTTAGCGCCCTGCGGGTGCAGCAAATGGTGATGAATCTGGGGTTGGAACTGATCCAGAAAAATTCGCCAACGCTGGAAAAGCAGCTCAATAATGCGGTGAAAATTCTGCAACGTCGGCAAATACGTATTGAAGATCCGGGTGTTCGTGCTCAGGTTGCGACAACGTTAACTACCGTTAGCCAATATAGCGATTTGCTGGCGCTGTATCAGCAGGACAGTGAAATCAGCAATCACCTGCAAACTCTCGCCCAAAATAACATCGCCCAGTTCGCGCAGTTTAGTAGTGAAGTCAGTCAGCTGGTCGACACCATTGAGCTGCGCAATCAGCACGGACTGGCGCATCTCGAAAAAGCCAGTGCACGCGGGCAATACAGCCTGGTATTGCTGGGAATAGTTTCACTTTGCGCACTGATTCTGATCCTCTGGCGCGTGGTTTATCGCTCAGTCACGCGTCCACTTGCCGAACAAACGCAGGCGCTGCAACGACTGCTGGACGGTGATATCGACTCCCCTTTTCCGGAAACCGCTGGCGTGCGGGAGCTGGATACCATCGGGCGGCTGATGGATGCGTTTCGCAGCAGCGTTCATGCGCTGAATCGCCAGCGCGAACAGCTGGCGGCACAAGTAAAAGCGCGCACGGCTGAATTACAGGAACTGGTGGTAGAACATCGACAGGCTCGTGCGGAAGCCGAAAAAGCCAGCCAGGCAAAATCTGCGTTTCTGGCGGCAATGAGCCATGAGATCCGCACACCGCTGTACGGTATTCTCGGCACCGCGCAACTGCTGGCAGATAACCCCGCACTTAACGCCCAGTGTGATGATTTGCGGGCAATTACCGACTCCGGCGAATCGCTGCTGACCATCCTTAACGATATCCTCGATTATTCGGCTATCGAAGCGGGGGGCAAAAATGTTTCGGTCAGCGATGAACCCTTTGAACCACGCCCGCTGCTGGAAAGTACCCTGCAATTAATGAGCGGGCGGGTGAAAGGTCGCCCGATTCGCCTGGCAACGGCAATTGCCAACGATGTACCGAGCGCGTTAATGGGCGATCCGCGACGTATTCGCCAGGTTATTACCAACTTGTTGAGCAACGCCGTGCGTTTCACTGACGAGGGGCAGATCGTCCTGCGCAGTCGCACTGATGGCGAGCAATGGTTGGTCGAAGTGGAAGACAGCGGCTGCGGTATTGATCCCGCGAAACTGGCAGAAATATTCCAGCCATTTGTTCAGGTAAGCGGCAAACGCGGCGGTACCGGGCTGGGGCTGACTATCAGTAGCAGTCTGGCTCAGGCGATGGGCGGCGAACTGAGCGCCACCAGCACGCCGGGGGCTGGAAGCTGTTTTTGTTTACGCTTGCCGTTACGTGTTGCCACTGCCCCCGTGCCAAAAACAGTCAATCAGGCGGTACGTCTGGACGGTTTACGTTTGCTGTTAATTGAAGATAACCCGCTAACCCAGCGAATTACCGTTGAGATGCTAAACACCAGTGGTGCGCAGGTCGTGGCTGTTGGCAATGCCGCGCAGGCGATAGAAACGCTGCAAAATAGTGAACCATTTGCTGCCGCACTGGTGGATTTTGATCTGCCGGATATCGACGGCATTACCCTTGCCCGACAACTGGTACAGCAATATCCGTCGCTGGTTTTGATTGGCTTTAGCGCCCATGTCATCGACGAAACGCTGCGCCAGCGAACCAGTTCGCTCTTTCGCGGGATTATCCCTAAACCAGTGCCGCGTGAAGTGCTCGGTCAGTTACTGGCGCACTATCTCCAACTGCAAACCAATAAAGATCAATCGCTGGATGTATCGCAACTCCATGAAGATGCTCAGTTAATGGGGACGGAGAGTATTCGCGAATGGCTGACATTATTTAAACAACATGCCCTGCCACTTCTCGATGAAATAGACGCAGCCCGCGCCAGGCAGGACGGCGAAAAAATTAAACGTGCCGCGCACCAGCTAAAAAGCAGCTGCGCGAGTCTGGGAATGCGTAGCGCCAGCCAGCTATGCGCGCAACTGGAGCAGCAGCCATTATCTGCGCCCCTCCCACACGAAGAAATTACACGCAGTGTTGCCGCTCTGGAAGCGTGGTTGAATAAGAAAGACCTGAACGCGATTTGAATCAATATCAGCCAGTTAAGAATATTTATAATAGTGGCATTTAGTATGCAACTTAACGGGCTGGCAAAATCATGACAGAGAAAAAAAGAACCCGCTGGCAGCGGCGGCCAGGCACGACGGGCGGCAAATTACCGTGGAATGACTGGCGTAATGCCACGACCTGGCGTAAAGCGACGCAATTATTACTGTTAGCAATCAATATTTATATTGCCGTCACCTTCTGGTACTGGGTGCGCTATTACGAAACGGCAGGTAGTACGACATTTGTCGCCAGACCAGGAGGCATCGAAGGCTGGCTACCGATTGCCGGCCTGATGAATCTGAAATATAGCTTTGAAACAGGCCAGCTACCTTCCGTCCATGCCGCCGCGATGCTGTTGCTGGTCGCTTTTATCATCATCAGTCTGTTGCTGAAAAAGGCCTTTTGTTCATGGTTATGCCCGATTGGTACGCTTTCTGAATTAATCGGCGATCTCGGGAAAAAACTGTTTGGTCGGCAATTTGCCCTTCCCCGCTGGCTGGATATTCCTCTGCGCGCAGTGAAGTATTTGCTGTTGAGTTTTTTTCTCTATATCGCGTTATTGATGCCCGCTCAGGCAATTCACTATTTTATGCTATCGCCCTACAGCGTGGTGATGGACGTTAAAATGCTCGATTTCTTTCGTCATATGGGAACCGCGACATTAATCAGCGTGACCGTTTTGCTGATTGCCAGCCTATTTATTCGCCATGCCTGGTGTCGTTATCTTTGCCCATATGGCGCGCTGATGGGCGTGGTTTCGTTATTTTCGCCGTTTAAGATTCGTCGCAATGCCGAAAGTTGTATCGATTGTGGCAAATGCGCAAAAAATTGCCCATCACGGATCCCGGTCGATAAATTAATTCAGGTACGAACAGTGGAATGTACCGGCTGTATGACTTGCGTAGAGTCATGTCCGGTCACTTCAACATTAACTTTTTCGCTGCAAAAACCTGCGGCAAATAAAAAGGCCTTTGCGTTGTCTGGCTGGTTAATGACGCTATTGGTTCTGGGGATTATGTTTGCGGTGATTGGATATGCGATGTATGCGGGTGTATGGCAAAGCCCGGTGCCAGAAGAATTGTATCGACGCTTAATTCCACAAGCGCCAATGATTGGTCACTAAATTAGCAACAAGCGGAACATCACCTCGCACGGGGTGATGTTCACAAAATCACATTATTTTGATTTTGACGTCATAACCTTCAAGCCCGGTCATTTTCTCCCGCGCAGTAAAGCGAATTTCAGAGACTTCTTTCCCTGTGTTCTTACTCAATTCGGCGATTTTTTGCGCAATAAAGTCGGAGATTTCCGTTTCGGCTTGTTTTTTTAGCTCTTCAATATTCACTGTTAACCTCTTCTGGTCTTAAAAGACAGCAACACGCCAGCAAGGTGTTGGTTCCGATCCCCTGGTCAGGTTAGAAATGTTATAAGCCATCTGCATGAAAGATTCAATAATCAGTAGGTTATCGCTCAATATGCGTACAGGGATAAGTGCAAACAGAAGATATAAAAAAGGCTCCGCGAGGGAGCCTGATATTATTTTGTGAAATCCAGCGGCGCATGATCAGTGCGTATTTGCAAGGCAACGTTATCAAAGGTGATCATCGTCGATTTACAAAAAATACACTTAGCGCCCAAAGGGTTTCGCTCCGTCACATCGAATGCCGATGTGCGGTACTGTGAACCATGACAACATGGACAGCGGAAATGGAGATGTTGAGTAATAACGGCAACCTTAGAGCGTAACAACGTTCGCTGCCGAGGGACCACGTTGCCCCTGCTCAATAGAAAATTCGACTTTCTGATTTTCATTCAGCGTGCGGAATTCATTGCTCTGGATGGCGGTGAAATGAACGAAAACGTCCTTGCTGCCATCATCAGGAGTGATAAAGCCAAAACCTTTATCTGCGTTAAACCATTTTACTAAACCAGTCATTTTATTAGACATATTTTACTTCCTTCATTTTGAGCCTTTCGGCAAACAGGGCTTTATTACAGAAACTACTTAGTGTTCAGGAGAGAGACTCAAAAGAAGGGGATAATGCCTGATAATGAGAACTGCTTTAGTAAACTACTTTGTATGCTGTCTGTCTTTCAAACCGACGCAGCTATTAACGCATGATAAATATGATTAAGCAAATTTTATTTTAGCCGTCCGGCGGTCTTAAATATCGCTGGCTTTATTTTATTAACACCGTATAGTGCGGCGCAGTATTTTTAGTAAGGAATTTGTTTGTCCCGTAAAATGACAGGAATTGTCAAAACCTTTGATCGCAAAAGCGGCAAAGGATTCATCATCCCCTCCGACGGTCGTAAAGAAGTCCAGGTTCATGTTTCCGCATTCAGTCCCCGCGACGCAGAAGTGCTCATCCCAGGATTACGCGTAGAATTTTGCCGCGTAAATGGCCTGCGAGGACCAACAGCGGCAAATGTTTATTTATCCTGATGTAAACTACATGCCGGAATACGCGCTTCATTCACTATTTGCGTAAAATCCGCCAGTGAACACATGCCCTGAGCGTTTCTCTCCTCACATTCTGCCAGTGTCAGTTTTACCTCTCCAGGCGGCGTTTTTAGCGATAGCGGCGTTTTATCACGCATCTGTTGCAAGGTCTGGAATACCAGCGAAACCTGAATCCATTGACTGTTATCACTTAGCCGCCGCCAGCGTTCAAATACCAGTTCACCACCCGGCGGGGTGTTATCCGGTTGACCCGGCAGCGTCCAGTTAAGCTTCAGTGCCCCCCCCAGATTCGCCAGGTTGGTATCATGCCCGGCAATAAACAACAGTGAAGTCGGCAGCGTAATTCCATAGTTCGATTTTTGCGGGTTGTTTGGCGTCAACGCCGTCAGAACTAAATCCAACAGCGGTGTGGCACGACGACGAGCCACATCCGGGGTACGTTGCAGCAAATAAAACTGCGCATTATGCAGGCTTAACAAGGTGTTCCACTGATGTGAATCAGTAATTCGTCCCCAGCCAGGCTCCGGCATTCCCTGTGCTTGTTGCAGGAGAAATATCTCCGTCAGCATGGATGCGAGGCTTACCGCACCCGTTAATGAGACGTTATCAGCACTCACCTTGAGTTCAGAGGGCAATGCCTGCGTGAACGAACAGCTTTCGTCTTGTTTATCTCGTTTGAGGCACAGACTTGATTGCGGAAAATTGAGTACCCGCTCCAGTTCGTGAAATGCCGTTTGCCGATGATCGGTAAAATCAACGAGAGAGCCGCCTGCCCTGCTGAGAATCGCCTCAGTCACGTTCACTTTATCCAGTTGGCAAACACCGGTTTTCAGGGGATTAAATAACGGATCGGGACGGGAAGTGTCTGACTGAGTATGTACGGTTATTGCACAGTCGGGAGCCAGCCCGGCAGCAAAGGCTTCGCCTGTTTTACGAGTGCGCTCGTCAACATCGGCAATAATCGCGACCTGCCCAGCTTTCGGGCAACCATTTTTTGCCAGCAAACCGTCAGCCACCAGGCGTTGGCGTTGGTAATGTCCGAGATAAGAGATCAGCTCACCGCCTCGTGGTGTCAGCCAACCCAGTTTCACCGGCCAGCCAGGCCAGGTGTCTGGAGTAACGTCCTGCATGATTTGCGTAGATTTGGTGGGTGCTCGCACACCATGACGGCTGACAATCACCACACTTTCCAGCTTCAGTTCCGGCGCCCCCTGAGCAAATGCAGGTAGCGGAGTTAACGGAAGCAAAAGAGAAAAAAAGGGGATCAAAATCGCTTTCATCGCCAGGTTTCCGTTTTTCATGTTTCGCATTATTGCCTGATGCGACGTTGATGCGTCTCATCAGGCCTACGTTTGTTGTGCGTCAAATCAACCTTTCAGACGCGGTTCCAGCCATACCAACACCACGGTGGAGAGTGAACACATCAACAAAATTCCGACGAACCACAATAAATACCACATTGATCATCCCTCCTTAGTACAGCTCACTATCGTGACGGCGAAGCGTTTCAGTTGTCATGCGCCCCCACATTTTGTAGTAGCTCCATACAGTGTAGAGCAACACAATAGGCAAAAATATCAGCACAATTACTAACATAATGCTCAACGTCAACTGACTGGAGGTGCTGTCCCACAGCGTCAGGCTGGAGATCGGACTGATGCTCGAAGGCATGACAAACGGAAACAGCGTGATGCCCGCCGTGAAGATAACGCCAAATTGCATCAATGAGGCCAGCAGAAATCCCCAACCGGGGCGACCCCGATAAATAGCCATCACCGTCAGTAATGGGCAGAAAAAACCCAGCAGCGGGAAGATCCACAAAATCGGCGATTCAACAAAATTATTCATCCAGGCACCGGGCAGTACTGTAACCAGTTTCATTAACGGATTGGACGGGCCGTTAACATCCTGGGCGAGCAATACAAAGCCATCAATACCCACCCACAGCCAGTACCCCGCCAGCAAAAAGCACAGCATGACCAACAGCGCAGCGCGTTTGGTCGCCAGTTGCGAACGCAGGTGAATAGCTCCGACCGTTTTTAGTTGCAACCAGACGCCACCTTGTAAAATCACCATGCCCAGACTGAGCAAACCACACAGTAATGGGAACGGTGTCAGCAATTGCCAGAAAGAACCGAGGTACTCCACGCGTAATTGCGGCGTGAAGACAAACGGCACGCCAAGTAACAAATTGCCGAACGCGATACCGAAGACCACCGGCGGCACCAGGCTACCGATGACCAGACCGGCATCCCACATTTTACGCCAGCGCGCATCAGCGATTTTTCCACGATAATCAAAAGCCAGCGGGCGAAAGAACAGCGAGCACAGCACCAGAATCATCGCCACATAAAAGCCGGAAAACGCCGCTGCATAGACTCTGGGCCAGGCGGCAAATAATGCACCGCCCGCAAGAATCAACCAGACCTGGTTGCCTTCCCAGTGTGCGCCAACGCTGTTAATCAATACCCGACGTTCATCATCATTACGCGCCACCAGCGGCAACAGACAGCCAATCCCCATGTCAAATCCATCGGAGATCATAAAGACCACCAGGATGACGCCAATCAGCAGCCACCAGATGAAGCGCAATGTTTCATAATCAAACATGATTCTCTCCTTTACCCCTGTTGCTGCGTCGGTTGTTCACTCTGCATCGCGCTCGGCCCCAGACGGGCATATTTCTGCATCAGGTAGACTTCGGCGATTAAGAACAGGGTATAAAGCCCTACGATCATGATCAGTGAGAAAGCCAGTTGTCCCGTGGTTAACGCGGAGTGCGCGGAGTATGTCGGTAAGATGTCCTGAATCGCCCACGGCTGACGACCAAACTCGGTCATAAACCACCCGGCTTCAATGGCAATCCACGGCAGCGGCAAACTCCAGAGCGCCATTTTCAGCACCCAACGATGCTGGTCAATTTTGCCACGCAGCGTCTGAACGAGCGCAATCAGCATTACCAGTAACAGCAGCGAACCGCAGCCCACCATGATGCGGAAACTCCAGAACACCGGCGCAACCTGTGGAATAGCGCCACGCATTGCTGCCTGATACTGCGCCGGTGTGACATGATTCATATCCGGCGCATAGCGGGAGAGCAACATGCCGTAACCAAGGTCGCTTTCCAACTCCCGGAATGCCTGCAACACATGCGGCTCCCGGTTACCTTGCGAGATCTCCTGCATCAGCAGCCAGGCCATACGTCCGCGTTGCAATCGTGGGTAGGTTTCAGCCATCAAATTTTTCAGCCCCGGAACGGGCTTATCTAATGAGTGAGTGGCGAGGATCCCTAACAGTGCGGGAATTTTGATGGCAAAGGCATTACGTTCTTGATCCTGTTCCGGCCAGGCAACGAGATGGAACGGCGCAGGTGCGGGTTCGGTTTGCCACTCCCCTTCCATTGCGGCCAGTTTTACCGGCTGAACGCGTGCGACTTCATAAGCAGAACTGTCTCCAAGTTGCAGCGCGCCGATTATCGCCAGTGTGCCAAAGACCGAACCGATGGCGAACGAACGTAGCGCAACATCACGCTCCCGTCCGCGCAGTAAATACCAGGCGCTGATCGCCATAATAAACATGGCCCCGGTCACATAGCCCGCCATCACCGTATGGACAAATTTCACCTGGCTGACAGGGTTAAAAACCAGATCGCTGAAACTGGTCATCTCCATACGCAGGGTGTCGATATCGAAATGCGCGCCGGTCGGGAACTGCATCCACCCGTTGGCATTCAAAATCCACAATGCGGAGATATTGGAACCGAATGCCACCAGCCAGGTCACCAGCAGATGCTGGTATTTATTCAGCCGTTGCCAGCCGAAGAAGAACAGACCGACAAAGGTGGATTCGAGGAAAAAGGCCATTAATGCTTCCATCGCCAGCGGTGCGCCAAAAATGTCGCCCACATAGTTGGAATAGAATGACCAGTTAGTACCAAACTGAAACTCCATCGTCAGGCCGGTGGCCACACCGAGAGCGAAGTTGATACCGAAGAGCTTACCCCAGAAACGCGTCATATCGCGGTAGACTGTTTTGCCGGTGACCACGTAAATGGTTTCCATGATAGCCAGCAAAAAAATCAGCCCCAGGGTAAGGGGCACGAATAAAAAGTGGTACAGCGCGGTCAGTGCAAACTGCCAGCGCGATAAATCAATAACATCCCACATGCGAACTCCTGTAGGCGAAGAGAGGGAAATAACCCTTTAATAGTAGATCTCCCTTTTTATCCTTACAGTTTGTAGGTGGTCGTATTCGCTGATTGCGATATTCATAAGACTGAAAGCGACATTTGCCGCCGTTTTCACTGTTGCTCGTTTTCCACCAGCCACTGACACACCTCGCCCAACCGCTGCGCAGAATCAGCCAAATCTTCCGGCGCTGCCAGCACAACTTCCGGTATAGGGCAGATTTCATAACTCTCAAGCAGCGGGCCTTTTAGGGTGTCCGTGCAACGTAAATGCCAGACATGGCGTAACCCGGTGGCGTTGATATAGCTCTCGCCATAGCCAATGGTGCGAATCTGAATATTCCCCGCCCCGCAAAGGCGCGAGAGAAAAAGCCGGTCAGCCTCGCTGATGGGCAATTGCGTCAGGTTAATACTGTGCGGCTGCGTGTCAGGGTTACGCACATGCGCCAGCAATTCATGAGCCAGCGGCAGTCCGTTCATCAGGCCATCGATGGGTGGCGGTAACAGCGAATCTGTCGGCAAGACGTTTTGCGTTGCCGCCTGCCACAAAGGCAGCGGCGCGCAGCCAGTCTCCAGACGGTCTTCCAGTAACTGCTCTCCGCGACGTCTGCGCACTCGCCATAATCCGCAAAAAATTGCCTCCTGAATTTCACTTTCACTGCCATCAACGTGTTGGATGCGAACTGACACTTCCCCTTCCCCGAGAAGCGTATTGATAAAGTGGCGATCGTAAGCGTTGAGATTGAACAGATCGACTGCCAGTACCTCGCCCAAAGGGGGGATACGTTGGCTTAGCTGTTGTTGCAGTTCGTTTAACAGCACAATCACCTGCGGGCTATGTGCACACTGTTCCAGTGCCGCCATGCTCGGTTCATCATTCACCTGGCAGGTGATCGGCAGCGGATTCATACTGAAACTGTCGTCATCAGGTTGCGTTCCTGGCCCCAGTAAATGGAAAAAAGTGTCACTCATGAGGCACGCTCCTGTTGCGGTTCGACAAGCCCACGCATCAGGTTTATCAACTCCGTCCATGGGTGAATACCATTCAGCACGCCGCGATAGCTACCGCCGGTAAACACCAGTGTGGCGGGAAAGCGAAAAACACCAAAGCGATCGCCGATAGCCTCGCTCTGCGCAAGATCGGCTACCGCCACCTGCCACGCATAGTCTGGAAATTCGCGCAATAATTCGCCAATTATTATCGGATTATCACCGACCTCCGGCGTGCGTTTCGGATCGCTGCTTAACAGCACTACGCCGTCTGGTGCCTGCGATAACCAGTCATCAAGGCTGGATTCTGTGACAGGTGTCCAGCCGCGCGCCAGCATACGCTGCCACAACGCATTAAAAGGAGAGTCATTGATCATCCCTGCTCCTCCAGGCTCATCCGGTACTGGCGTAAGCGAACGCCTTCATAATTTTCCATCGACAGACAGTCATAGTTGAGACAGCGTGATTCCTCTGCCAGATGCGGCACGATTCCCCACTCTGCCAGTTGCGCCAGCGCCAACTGTTCTGCTGCTGGCAGTTGTTCACGTGCCAGTTCGCTCAGGCTGCCACCGTAGTCGTCGAGCATTGCCGGTTGCAGCCCGACCAGGGCGATTTGTTCAGGCAAATGTCCACGAATATCCGCCAGCGCCAGCACTTCGGAGAAACTGTTCTGGTGCAGACTCATTTTCTTTGCGCTAAGGTATGCCGGAATGCGCTCTCCGGCATATGTTCGTAGCGTTCCTGGCTCCAGCCCATAATCAATGGCATCGAGGATCAACAAGTGACTGGCGCTTTCAACGTAGCCCAACAAATTCAGCCCCTGAGTGCCGCCATCGACAATCTCCACGTTTTCGGGCCAGTGATAATGTGCATATAGCCGTTCCGCCACCCGCACGCCGAAACCTTCATCGGCCCATAGCAGGTTGCCCAGCCCCATCACCACCACGCGCTGCTCGCTCATGAACGCTCCTTGCTGCTTTTGACTTTAAAAAACTTGTGGCTGCGGTAACCGTTCACCATCGTGGAGATCACCGTGTCATCAGACATGATGTCTTCACGCAGCGCCATATAGACATGACCGATCACAAACGCACCAATTAGCCACATCCCCAGCCGATGCCAGCTGTGAATGTCCAGCGAGTTGCCGCCCGTCCAGTAGAAAAACTCCACTACATAACGGAACGGCGCGAAAATGGCATACTGGCTGTGTTCGCTGAACAGCGCAAAACCGGTGACGATCATAAAGACCGACATCAGGAAATAGCCGAACATCGCCGCCTGGGCGATGGGGTTATGACCGATGTCGGCACTCGGGCGTTTTGCCAGAAACAGATACCAGCGGATTTCATACCACACGCCCAGCCACCAGCTTTTACGCCATACCGGCACAATGAAAAGCTCGCGTGAATAGCGATTACCCACGAACGCCCAGTAAATCCGCATCAGCAATATCACGGTAAAAATCATTCCGGCGCTGAAGTGAATTAACCTGATGTAGCCCATATAGAACAGATACGTCGCCTCGCCGCTGACCGAAGGCAGCGGCTTACCGATAAAGTAACCGGTGACCATCAACACCGCCATGCATAACACCGTCAGCCAGTGCCAGATACGGACTGGCGCTTCAAAGACATAGTGGCTGACAACGTTGTCGCTTTTCTCTTGCATGATGATTCTCCTTCGCTGTTAACGCACCTGCACGGAGATAAGCTCGCTACCGTCGTCGCCCAGCACGTGTGTTGAACAGGCGAGGCACGGGTCAAAGCTGTGCAGAGTACGCAGGATCTCCAGCGGTTGCTCGGGGATCGCCATTTTGGTGTTCATCAGCGCCGCTTCATATGCGCCAATCTGCCCTTTGGGATCGCGCGGGCTGGCGTTCCAGGTGGTCGGCACCACGCACTGGTAGAGATCAATCTTGCCATCGCGAATGGCGGCCCAGTGACCTAACGCCCCGCGCGGCGCTTCGGTAAAGCCGACGCCACGGCACTCTTTCGGCCAGGTCGCAGGCTCCCATTTTTCAGTGGAGGCAGTGGCGAGATTGCCGTTTTTCAGGTTGGTCATCAGCTTGTCGAAGAAGTACTGCAACTTACCTGCGGCCCACTGCGCTTCGTGCGCGCGGCACAGAATGCGGCCTAACGTTGACTGGATGCCAGAAAGCGGCAGGTTCAGCGCCGACATCATGCGATCGACCGACTCAACGGTCGCAGCATCGCCTTTGTGGTAGGCGATTAACGTGCGCGCCAGCGGCCCCACTTCCATCGCATGACCGCGCCAGCGTGGCGCTTTGATCCACGAGTAACGTTCCTGTTCATTCAGCTGCTGAATGTTGGTGTCGCTACCTTTAACATCGCCCGGGTTGTACCACGGGTCGGTAATACCATCAAAAGGATGACGCCCAACCTGATCGTTGGGATACCGATACCAGGCGTGATCGACAAACTCCTGCACCTGCTGCGGATCAACCAAATCCACTGGCAGCACATTGTTGAAGTCGCCATTGATTACCGCACCACCAGGCATCAGCAGACTTTTCTCGCCAAAGTCGTTGGCAATATCCGGGAATGCGCCGTAGCTAAGGACGCATTTATCAGAAAGACCAGTGCCGATTTCACTCCACGGTTTGTTGAACTGACCGATGGCTAAGGCGTCGGGGATCATCACGTTGTTAATGAAGTCCGCCGTGCGGGTAATGATCGACTGAACCAGGTTCAGGCGTTCCATATTAACCGCCCCGACCGCGCCGCTTTCGTCAATGTTAATGGCGCACGGCATCCCGCCGACAATCCAGTTCGGATGCGGGTTTTTACCACCAAAAACGGCGTGAATTTTGACGATCTCCCGCTGGAAATCGAGGGCTTCGAGATAGTGGGCAAAGCCCATCAGGTTGGCTTCCGGCGGCAGTTTGTACTGCGGGTGCCCCCAGTAGCCATTGCGGAAGATCCCCAACTGCCCGCCTTCAACAAATTTCTTCAGGCGGTTTTGTACGTCGAAGAAATAGCCAGGGGATGATTTCGGCCACGAGGAGAGGCTTTGCGCCAGTTCTGACGTTTTCCGTGGGTCGGCTTTCAGCGCATCTAACACATCTATCCAGTCCATCCCGGCGAGCTGATAGAAGTGCACCAGATGGTCGTGGCACCAGAGCGTCGCCAGCATAATATTACGG
The DNA here is from genome assembly GCF_002965765.1 of Escherichia sp. MOD1-EC6819. Lineage (NCBI taxonomy): Bacteria > Pseudomonadati > Pseudomonadota > Gammaproteobacteria > Enterobacterales > Enterobacteriaceae > Escherichia > Escherichia sp. MOD1-EC6819. The sequence goes on from NZ_PTRG01000009.1 coordinate 187,090, forward strand.
ATGATATTGGCGTTGTCCGGCACTTTAATGCCGATGGCATCCTCAATTGCATAGACCGAAGCCAGAGCGTGTACACCAGTGCAGACGCCGCAGATACGCTCAACGAACGCCCACGCATCACGCGGATCGCGGCCTTGCAGGATGATCTCCAGCCCGCGAAACATAGTGCCGCAGGAAACAGCATTGGTGATCACATTCTGATCGTTAATATTCACTTCGCAGCGCATATGACCTTCGATGCGCGTAATCGGGTCGACCACCAGGCGGCGTCCGGCATTGTTGATGGTGTATCCCTGAGTTTCGTACTGAGTGCTCATGCCTGTTTATCCTCGTTGCCCGGCTGTTGTTCGGCTTCTGCAAGTTGCTGGTTATGACGTCTGCGCTGGTCAACGGCGCTGGCGACTGCATGTACGCCAACAGCCGCAGCCACGACACCAAGCGCGGTTAAGCCCACGGTATCGGCGGTAGAGTGCGTTCCCATCTGCGGAATATCGACCACGCGGCTATAGAACGAACCGCGATCCCAGAAACCATTTTCAGAACAGCCCAGGCAGCCATGACCAGACTGGATTGGGAAAGAAACGCCATCATTCCAGCGTGTGGAGGAACAGGCGTTATAGGTGGTAGGCCCTTTGCAGCCCATTTTGTACAGGCAGTAACCTTTACGCGCGGCGTCATCATCCCAACTCTGGACGAACTCTCCGGCATCAAAGTGAGCGCGGCGATAGCATTTATCGTGGATTCGCTGGCCGTAGAACATCAGCGGACGCCCCATTCTGTCGACATCCGGCAGACGATCGAATGTCACCATGTAAGTAATGATGGCGCTCATCACATCCGGGATCGGCGGGCAGCCGGGCACTTTAATGATCGGTTTGTCGGTGATGACTTTGTCGATGGGGGTGGCCTGCGTCGGATTGGGTCGGGCGGCTTGCACACAGCCCCAGGACGCACAGGTGCCCCAGGCAATAATTGCACTGGCTCCGGCAGCTGCACGTTTGAGTTTCTCAATAAACGGTCGACCGCTACTGATACAGAACATCCCCTGCTCGCCCAGCGGCGGGTTACCTTCTACTGCGAGGATATATTTGCCGTTGTATTGCGTGATGATGTCTTCAAAGACTTCCTCTGCCTGAGTGCCTGCAGCAGCCATCAGAGTATCGTCGTAGTCGAGAGAAATAAGGGAAAGAATGACATCCTTCGCCAGCGGATGAGCAGAACGGATAAAAGATTCGGTACAGCAGGTGCATTCAAGACCGTGGATCCACACCACTGGAATGCGCGGTTTATTCTCCAGCGCCCAGGCAATCTTTGGTGCCATCCCCGCGCCTAATCCCAGCGACGTGGCAGCCAGACTGCAATATTTAAGAAAACTTCGCCGGGTAACCCCCTGACGTCGCATAGCCTGGTAAAAGGTTTCCTCGTTATTCATATAGCACGTCTCTTCTCCTTGCGACACCGACTGGAGTGCCGGGCGCTTTTGGTCGGCAAGCGACGTCCCTGGAGCAAGGCAAACCATCGCTTCACGAGAGAGACAGAAAACGAAAGCTCATCCTTCTGCACTGGCGCACGTCGCCAGAAAGTATTGTTAATAAAGCGTAGTGAAACTTTTGCACAAAACAACACAGAGTGTGTGGATTTATCTTTTAGCGATAAAAATGAACCTTATTTTCCTTAAGGTTTGCCGCAGGAAGGTTATGAAGCGATTTTTATGGCGATGGAATGCGCAAATTGCTGTTATTTCACGCAATCAACACGATTTTGTCTGTTTTTCAGGCAAACAAACACATTGGGGGTTTACACGACGCATCGGGATGTTTATAGTTCGCGTCATTCCGGAAGTGTGGCCGAGCGGTTGAAGGCACCGGTCTTGAAAACCGGCGACCCGAAAGGGTTCCAGAGTTCGAATCTCTGCGCTTCCGCCAAATAAGATAAGGGGTTAGCTAAATGCTAACCCCTTTTTCTTTTACCTGTCAAAATCGCCATGCTGTTATGTCATCCCCAATGGCTTACTCTGTCTTTGCTAAACCTGTTCCAGATCAAATGCGTAAAGATGGGTAAAACCTCTGGGTAGCTTTCGGCAATATCATTATGCTGCTTTATTAATTACACCTGTCATAGAGAGTGACTCCATGGATCGTATAGTTAGTTCTTCACATGACCGTACATCGCTACTTAGCACCCATAAGGTGCTGCGTAATACCTATTTCTTGCTGAGCCTGACGCTGGCCTTTTCTGCGATTACCGCGACGGCCAGTACGGTTCTGATGCTACCATCTCCGGGTCTGATTCTGATGCTGGTAGGTATGTATGGTTTGATGTTCCTGACCTATAAAACGGCGAATAAGCCGACCGGGATTATCTCCGCGTTCGCCTTTACCGGTTTTCTGGGTTATATCCTCGGCCCGATTCTGAACACCTATCTGTCTGCCGGAATGGGCGACGTAATCGCTATGGCACTGGGCGGCACGGCGTTAGTGTTCTTCTGCTGCTCTGCCTATGTGCTGACCACCCGCAAAGATATGTCGTTCCTCGGCGGTATGCTGATGGCGGGTATTGTGGTGGTACTGATTGGAATGGTAGCGAATATCTTCCTGCAACTGCCTGCCCTGCATCTGGCAATCAGTGCGGTATTCATTCTGATCTCCTCTGGCGCAATTCTGTTTGAAACCAGCAACATCATTCATGGCGGTGAAACGAACTACATTCGTGCCACGGTTAGCCTGTATGTGTCGCTGTACAACATCTTCGTCAGCCTGCTGAGCATTCTGGGCTTCGCCAGCCGCGATTAATCTCACCCGCTAACACTTTCATAGCCTCGCTTTATGCGGGGCTTTGTTTTTTGTTACACTGCCGCCAGTCTGATTAAGGTAGTAATAATTATGCTGATCTTCGAAGGTAAAGAGATAGAGACCGATACCGAAGGCTATCTCAAAGAAAGCAGCCAGTGGAGTGAGCCGCTGGCAGTGGTGATTGCAGAGAACGAAGGGATTTCGCTGTCGCCAGAACACTGGGAAGTGGTACGTTTTGTGCGTGACTTCTACCTGGAATTTAATACTTCTCCGGCAATTCGTATGCTGGTAAAAGCGATGGCGAATAAATTTGGCGAAGAAAAAGGTAACAGCCGATATTTATACCGACTGTTTCCGAAAGGTCCGGCTAAGCAAGCCACCAAAATTGCTGGCCTGCCAAAACCGGTAAAATGTATTTAACGGATACAAAAATCGGTTAATTCCCCCGAGGGATGATGCGGCTCGCTGAGCACCCGTTCCACACGCGCAGAAAGCGGGCCGCCACTCTTTAACCACTGCATTAATTTTTCCACCTGCCCTTCTTCACCGCAGGCAACCACTTCCACGCTGCCATCGTCAAGATTTTTGGCGTACCCGGTTAATCCCAGTTTTTTCGCTTCGTACTGCGTGGTATAGCGAAAGCCTACCCCCTGAACTCGCCCGAAAACCCAGGCAATTATGCATACTTTCGACATCACCGCTCTCCTTATTCTTATAGCTGCGTTGCAAATCCATGGAAAACTCCGGACAATGGCGCCCATTTCTTTGCATCGACAGAATAGTAAATTATGAGTGTACGTTTAGTGTTAGCCAAAGGGCGCGAAAAATCATTACTTCGTCGCCATCCGTGGGTCTTTTCCGGGGCCGTTGCCCGCATGGAAGGTAAAGCCAGCCTCGGTGAAACCATCGATATTGTTGATCATCAGGGAAAATGGTTAGCACGCGGCGCTTATTCGCCGGCTTCGCAAATCCGCGCTCGCGTCTGGACTTTCGATCCTTCGGAATCCATCGACATTGCCTTTTTCACCCGACGCTTACAACAGGCGCAAAAGTGGCGCGACTGGCTGGCGCAAAAAGATGGCCTCGATAGCTATCGTTTAATTGCCGGTGAGTCTGATGGCCTGCCGGGTATAACTATCGATCGTTTCGGTAATTTTCTGGTGCTGCAACTGCTGAGTGCTGGCGCAGAATATCAGCGGGCGGCATTGATCAGCGCCCTGCAAACGCTATACCCGGAATGTGCGATTTACGATCGCAGCGACGTCGCGGTACGTAAAAAAGAAGGGATGGAGCTGACCCAGGGCCCCGTCACCGGCGAGTTGCCGCCTGCCCTGCTGCCGATTGAAGAACACGGTATGAAGCTGCTGGTGGACATTCAGCACGGGCACAAAACGGGCTACTACCTGGATCAGCGTGACAGCCGCCTGGCAACCCGCCGCTACGTTGAAAATAAACGCGTACTGAACTGTTTCTCCTATACCGGTGGTTTCGCGGTATCGGCATTAATGGGCGGTTGCAGCAACGTTGTTAGCGTTGATACCTCCCAGGAAGCACTGGACATTGCACGGCAGAACGTTGAGCTGAACAAACTGGATCTGAGCAAGGCAGAGTTCGTGCGTGATGACGTCTTTAAATTGCTGCGAACTTATCGCGATCGCGGGGAGAAATTTGACGTTATCGTGATGGATCCGCCGAAGTTTGTTGAGAACAAAAGCCAGTTGATGGGCGCCTGCCGGGGCTATAAAGACATCAACATGCTGGCGATTCAGTTGCTGAATGAGGGCGGTGTTCTCCTGACGTTCTCCTGTTCAGGCCTGATGACCAGCGATTTATTTCAGAAAATCATCGCGGATGCCGCAATTGATGCCGGTCGTGATATACAATTTATAGAGCAGTTCCGTCAGGCAGCCGATCATCCGGTGATCGCTACCTACCCGGAAGGGCTATATCTGAAAGGGTTTGCCTGTCGCGTCATGTAACTTGAAATGTGGAATTTTACCCTTATATCAAAGGTGAAGATTTCCCGGGAGGTGACTATGATTGCCAGCAAATTCGGTATCGGCCAGCAGGTCCGCCATTCCCTGTTAGGTTATCTCGGAGTGGTCGTGGATATCGACCCGGTTTATTCGCTCTCTGAACCGTCGCCTGATGAGCTGGCGGTGAACGATGAGCTTCGCGCCGCTCCGTGGTATCACGTGGTGATGGAGGATGACAACGGCCTACCGGTTCATACCTACCTGGCTGAAGCCCAGCTAAGTAGCGAATTGCAGGATGAACATCCTGAACAGCCATCCATGGATGAGCTGGCGCAGACCATCCGCAAACAACTCCAGGCGCCGCGTCTGCGTAACTAACCCCCATACAAATACCCGGAAGGCAAAAACCTTCCGGGTATTTTTTATTTAGCCAGCCCCAGGCGAGGGAGCTCAATTGCCGGGCAGCGATCCATGACTACCTGTAACCCGGCATCACGTGCCAGTACAGCCGCTTGCTCATTAATCACCCCTAGCTGCATCCATAAGGTTTTCGCACCAATGGCGATAGCTTCCTGCGCCACGCCCCACGCGGCTTCCGAATTACGGAAAACATCGACCATATCGACTTTTTCCGGAACCTCTGCCAGCGTGCCGTAGCCCTGCTGACCCAGCAGCGTTTTACCGGCGACTTTAGGTGAGACCGGAATAACGTGATAGCCCTGATCAAGCAAGTATTTCATCACGCGATAACTTGGACGGTCGGGTTTATCACTTGCCCCTACCAGCGCAATGGTATGAGTGGACGTTAAAATGGCTGCAATATCGGTCTCTTTCATCATTTCCTCCAGACTATTTATCAAAGTGTACGACAATCCCAACATACCAACCATGCAGCTAATACGAATGAATGAGAGCAAAAGCGGAAAACATGTCTATATGTTAGTAAGTATGATTAAAGAAAAATTTTGATACATTATTATTCAGGCGGTCATTAGACAGGAGCTATCTATGAAAACCGGCATTTTGACCACCTTGATTGCATTATGTTTGCCGGTATCCGTTTTTGCCACCACGCTACGGCTGTCCAGCGATATTGATCTTCTGGTACTCGACGGCAAAAAGGTTTCAAGCTCTCTGTTACGCGGAGCGGATAGCATTGAACTGGATAATGGACCGCATCAGTTAGTGTTTCGCGTCGAGAAGACTATCCATCTTTCCAGTAGTGAAGAACGGCTTTATATCTCCCCGCCGCTGGTCGTCAGTTTTAATACACAGCTCATTAGCCAGGTGAACTTTCGCCTGCCACGCCTGGAGAATGAACGGGAGGCCAATCATTTCGACACAACGCCGCGCCTTGAATTGTTAGATGGCGATGCGACGCCGATTCCGGTAAAGCTGGATATTCTGGCTATTACTTCAACCGCAAAAACGATTGATTATGAAGTCGAGGTCGAGCGTTATAACAAATCCGCGAAACGCGCTTCTCTACCGCAATTTGCCACCATGATGGCAGATGACAGTACACTGCTCTCTGGTGTTTCCGAACTGGATGCCATCCCACCACAGTCCCAGGTGCTCACTGAACAACGGCTGAAGTATTGGTTTAAACTGGCAGATCCGCAAACGCGCAATAACTTCCTGCAATGGGCGGAAAAACAACCATCTTCCTGAGATTTTTGTGCCTGTGCGCAGGCTTTTTCGGTCTTTATCTTGCAGCGATAAGTGCTTACAGTAATCTGTAGGAAAGTTAACTATGGATGTAAATTATGGAACTGACGACTCGCACTTTACCAGCGCGGAAACATATTGCGCTGGTGGCACACGATCACTGTAAACAAATGCTCATGAGCTGGGTGGAACGGCATCAACCATTACTGGAACAGCACGAGCTTTATGCGACGGGCACCACGGGTAACTTAATTTCCCGCGCTACCGGTATGAATGTTAACGCCATGTTGAGCGGCCCAATGGGCGGTGACCAGCAGGTGGGCGCACTGATTTCGGAAGGAAAAATTGATGTGCTGATTTTCTTCTGGGATCCATTAAACGCCGTACCGCACGATCCTGACGTGAAAGCGTTACTGCGACTGGCGACGGTGTGGAACATTCCGGTCGCTACCAACGTGGCAACGGCAGATTTCATCATCCAGTCGCCGCATTTCAACGACGCGGTCGATATTCTGATCCCCGATTATCAGCGTTATCTCGCAGAACGCCTGAAGTAATATTGCACAGGTGGCAAACGCCACCTGTTTCTTACGGTTTTCTCGCCACCGGCACATCCAGATTTTTCAGTATTTCCACAAAGGGAGAGGGATTCTCTTTGTTAAACAGTGCCCATACCCGATGGCGTGCGCGGGTCAGCGCCACGTACATTAACCGCCGTTCTTCAGCGTCCGGGAAATCCTCAACCGGTGGCAGTAGCGCCTCTTCCATAATCGACTCCCGCGCCGCAGCCGGAAAACCATCACTCCCCTCCTGCAAGCCAACGATGATGACGTAATCCGCCTGTTGCCCTTTGCTGGCATGAATAGTCATAAAGTCGATTTGCAACTTCGGCCAGCGTGTTGCCGCTTTTTCCAGGCTGGCAGGCCTCATGTGGTGATAACGCGCCAGAACCAGAATGCGCTCTTCCGGTTTGGCATAACCAGAGAGCTTATCCAGCAAAGCGTCAAGCTGGCTCTCATCCAATAACGTGACGGCTTTTTTGTCTCCATTGGTTAAGCTATTTAGCGGCTTTTTCAACTGACTTGGGTTCTGCTGAATAAACCGGTTTGCCACCTCACCGATACGACTGTTAAAACGGTAAGTCGTGTCTAAATCACAGCGATCGCCTTCACCAAAGTTTTCATGGAAAGCCGTGGTGAGCGACATTTGCGCGCCACTGAAGCGGTAAATCGCCTGCCAGTCATCGCCAACGGCAAACAACGTCGTCTGGCTGTTTTGCTTGCGTAATGCCGCTAACAACGCTGCGCGCTGCGGCGAGATATCCTGAAATTCATCAACCAGAATATGCTTCCAGGGGCTGATAAAGCGACCTTTCTCCAGAATCACAATCGCCTGGTGAATAAGGCCCGAAAAATCGACGGCGTTTTCTGCCTTCAGCGCACCTTTCCAGGCTTTTAATAACGGGGCCATCAACTTGATACGTTTACTGAACAGATCGCGAATCTCTTCGGGCGCGCTGGCAATCATTTCTGCCTGTGCACCGCCGTGCATCCGCATCAGACTTACCCAGCGATCGAGGCGTGAGGCAAGACGACGCTGTAATTTTTCATCATCCCAGAAGTTACCTTCTGGCACTGACCACTGCATTTCTTCCGTCAGCCATTGCCGCCAGCCCTTCGCCTGCGCTTTCTTCTCGCTGCATTGCTTGCGCCACTCAGCAATAAAGAGTTCATGTCGGGCAGCGGTGTCATTTTCCAGTTTGCTGACTGTGGGTACTTTTTTGCTACATTGCTGAATAATATGTAGCGCCAGTGAATGAAACGTGCGTGCGGTAATGTCTTCGGTATGTAACCGGTCGCGAATACGCTCGTCCATCTCTTCAGCGGCTTTGCGACCAAACGCCAGCAATAAAATTTGCTCAGGGGACGCTTCACCACGCGCCAGCAACCAGCCTGCACGCGCTACCAGCACCGATGTTTTACCGCTTCCTGCGCCTGCCAGCACTAACAGAGAATGTTCGCCATTAACGACTGCCCGAGCCTGCGCCGGATTAAGCGGTGAAGATTCAACCTGACGGAAAAAATCCGCATACTCATTAAGCATGGTTTCGGTATACGCCTGATTATGCTGCAACCGAGCGCCTTCAATATCTTTCAACCAGGCCTGACATTTGCGCCACGCCTCACGGCAGTTATCGAATTCTTCCAGTCGATTAACCGGCAACGGCAACGCCGACAAAGCCTGGCGGATTTGTTGCTGCACGCCAGAAGTTTGCTCCCGCGTCAGCCATTTATTATCGTTGGTGCGTGCGGCGATAAGATCCAATTGCTGCTGTAATACGCCAGCCGCAATTTCGCTCATCTCCTCGCTCCAGCGCCGCCAGTGAGCATCAAGATGGCGGTGAAAACGCTGCGTCTCACCCCATTCGGTGCCGTGCAGACGCACTACTTTTTCATCAGGCAGTACAAATTCCAGCTCACCCCATACCAGACCGCGCTTGCAGTGAATTGCCAGTAATTGATTGAAAGGAATGAGATATTCGTGACGATCGCCGGAGACTTTTATCCCGGCATTGAGGATCACCGCCCGATCATAAGGGTGCTGTGCCAGACGTTTGCCAAGAGTTGTCGCTTTCAGTTCCATGACTCTGTAGATCCACACGATGTTATTTCTTATCAGTGTAACCGTCAGAGAAAACGTGCTCCAGCCCAAAAAAACGTTACAATTGCCGCCCATTACTGAAAACCACAGTAAAGCGAGGTTTTATGCGTACCGTTTTGAACATTCTGAACTTTGTGCTTGGCGGATTTGCCACCACTCTGGGCTGGCTGTTGGCAACCCTGGTCAGTATTGTGCTGATTTTTACCTTACCGCTGACACGATCCTGCTGGGAGATCACCAAACTGTCTCTGGTGCCTTACGGCAATGAGGCCATTCATGTCGATGAACTGAATCCGGCAGGTAAAAATGTACTGCTGAATACTGGCGGTACGGTACTGAATATTTTCTGGCTGATTTTCTTTGGCTGGTGGTTATGCCTGATGCACATTGCGACAGGTATCGCACAATGCATTTCCATCATCGGCATTCCGGTTGGCATTGCGAATTTTAAAATTGCCGCTATTGCACTGTGGCCGGTCGGTCGCCGCGTAGTTTCTGTGGAAACAGCTCGTGCTGCGCGTGAAGCCAATGCGCGACGTCGTTTTGAATAATCTAACATTATGGCTTTTATGCTAAGTCCTTTGCTCAAACGCTATACCTGGAACAGCGCCTGGCTGTATTACGTGCGTATTTTTATTGCGCTTTGTGGAACCACAGCGTTTCCGTGGTGGCTGGGTGATGTAAAACTGACGATTCCGCTGACACTGGGAATGGTGGCAGCGGCGCTAACCGATCTCGACGACCGACTGGCTGGGCGTCTGCGTAACCTCATCATTACGCTGTTCTGCTTTTTTATTGCCTCGGCCTCGGTAGAACTCCTTTTCCCCTGGCCCTGGTTATTTGCCATTGGCTTAACGCTCTCCACCAGCGGTTTCATTTTGCTTGGCGGTTTGGGTCAACGCTATGCAACAATCGCCTTTGGTGCGTTGCTGATCGCCATTTACACCATGCTGGGGACGTCTCTCTATGAGCACTGGTATCAGCAGCCGATGTATCTGCTTGCTGGTGCCGTCTGGTACAACGTTCTGACGCTTATTGGTCATCTACTGTTCCCTGTCCGCCCATTGCAGGACAATCTGGCGCGTTGCTATGAACAACTGGCGCGTTATCTGGAACTGAAATCACGCATGTTCGATCCTGATATAGAGGATGAAAGCCAGGCACCGCTGTACGATTTGGCTCTCGCCAACGGGCAACTGATGGCGACACTGAATCAGACGAAACTCTCGTTGCTGACTCGTTTACGCGGCGATCGTGGTCAGCGGGGGACACGTCGCACATTGCATTACTACTTTGTAGCGCAGGATATCCACGAGCGTGCCAGCTCTTCCCATATTCAGTATCAAACGTTGCGGGAACATTTTCGCCACAGCGACGTGCTGTTCCGTTTCCAGCGACTGATGTCAATGCAGGGACAGGCCTGCCAGCAACTGTCACGCTGTATTTTGCTGCGTCAGCCTTATCAACACGATCCGCATTTTGAACGCGCTTTTACGCATATTGATGCTGCGCTTGAGCGGATGCGCGATAACGGCGCGCCCGCCGATTTACTCAAAACACTGGGATTTTTGCTGAACAATTTACGTGCCATTGATGCCCAACTGGCAACAATTGAATCAGAACAGGCTCAGGCACTGCCCCATAATAATGACGAAAATGAACTCGCAGATGACAGCCCGCACGGGTTGAGCGATATCTGGCTGCGTCTTAGCCGTCACTTCACGCCGGAATCCGCCCTCTTCCGTCATGCGGTAAGAATGTCACTGGTCTTGTGCTTCGGCTACGCCATCATTCAGATAACCGGGATGCATCACGGGTATTGGATCTTGCTGACAAGTTTGTTTGTCTGCCAGCCAAACTATAACGCCACGCGCCACCGCCTGAAATTAAGGATTATTGGTACGCTGGTGGGTATTGCGATTGGCATTCCTGTGCTGTGGTTTGTGCCGTCACTGGAAGGGCAACTGGTGCTGCTGGTCATTACCGGTGTTCTCTTTTTTGCCTTCCGTAACGTGCAATACGCTCATGCAACGATGTTCATTACGCTTCTGGTGCTACTGTGCTTTAACTTGCTGGGTGAAGGTTTTGAAGTGGCATTGCCTCGCGTAATCGATACGCTAATCGGATGTGCCATTGCATGGGCAGCGGTAAGTTACATCTGGCCAGACTGGCGGTTTCGTAATCTGCCCCGAATGCTTGAGCGCGCAACCGATGCCAACTGCCGTTATCTCGATGCTATTCTCGAACAATACCACCAGGGGCGCGATAACCGTCTGGCATATCGTATTGCTCGTCGCGATGCACACAATCGTGATGCAGAGCTGGCGTCGGTGGTGTCGAATATGTCCAGCGAACCGAATGTCACACCGCAAATTCGCGAGGACGCGTTCCGGTTACTCTGCCTTAACCATACGTTTACCAGTTACATTTCTGCCCTCGGAGCACACCGTGAGCAGTTAACTAACCCTGAAATTCTGGCGTTTCTTGATGACGCAGTTTGCTATGTGGATGACGCGCTACATCATCAACCTGCCGATGAAGAACGCGTCAATCAGGCATTAGCTGACCTGAAACAACAGATGCAGCAACTTGAACCACGGGCAGACAGCAAAGAACCTCTGGTTGTACAGCAAGTCGGATTATTGATTGCATTACTACCAGAAATTGGTCGTCTGCAGCGCAGAATTACTCAAGTTCCGCAGGAAACTCCTGTTTCGGCGTAAGAGAATCTGCCCATTCTGCAAGCTCCTGGCGGCGTGCCACCGGGAGCGCAGCTTCATGAATACCGAGAATTGCGCCTTCAAGCATAAATAAGATTTTTTCTGTCACCAGACTGTTTTGTTGCCGCAGTCGCAGCCAACACATTTTCGCCCCAAGAATACGTAACGCCCGTACATCCTTAATCCCCACTTCCCCGAGAATAGCCTCAAGATGGTAAGACATATTGGGTAAATCTTTCAGCCGTTGCCGGATATTGCGCGTACTTTTCTCTTGAAGCGCGGCGTCCAGAGAAAATTTCGACAGGCGCACCAGCTTTTGTTGATTTCGCCATAGGCTTTCATCGACCCGGTAGTAATTGAGGGTAACAAACCGCCCACACTTTTTATATGTCAGCCATACTGGCGGATGTTTTACACAGTATTGTGCACTTTGTTCACAAGCCCGAAGATACAACTCGCCATCAGAAACCATTGCAAATACCGTGTCATCAACGGTCAGACTGTAACTACCAAACAATGATCGGTATTCAATGGTGCCCAGCGTAGCCAGGTATTCTTGTGACTTATAGATCCGCTTATAAGAGAGGCTTTTCATAAAATTCCTTTTAAAATCATAATATAAAAGAATGATTCACATTAACGGATCCGTTAAATACGAAAATAGGCAACTTATTATCAAGGGGCAAGATTAATTTAAGTTTTCAGGTCACTAACGACAAAATTTGCGAGGCTCTTTCCGAAATTAGGGTTGATCTTTGTTGCCACTGGATGTACTGTATATTCATACAGTAACTCACAGGGCTGGATTGATTATGTACACTTCAGGCTATGCACATCGTTCTTCGTTGTTCTCATCCGCAGCAAGCAAAATTGCGCGTGTCTCCACGGAAAACACTACAGCTGGGCTAATTAGTGAAGTTGTCTATCGCGAAGATCAGCCCATGATGACGCAACTGCTGCTTTTGCCATTGTTGCAGCAACTCGGTCAGCAATCACGTTGGCAACTATGGTTAACACCAAAACAAAAACTGAGTCGTGAATGGGTTCAGGCTGCTGGGCTACCTTTAACGAAAGTGATGCAGATAAACCAGCTTTCCCCTTGCCACACGGTGGAATCAATGGTTCGCGCTTTACGCACGGGAAATTACAGCGTGGTGATCGGTTGGTTAGCAGATGATCTGACAGAAGAAGAACATGCAGAGCTTGTGGATGCCGCTAATGAAGGTAACGCAATGGGGTTTATTATGCGTCCAGTAAGCACAACCTCTCACGCCACGAGACAACTTTCCGGGGTAAAGATTCACTCTAATTTGTATCATTAAGTAAATTTAGGATTAATCCTGGAACTTTTTTTATCGCCCGTCTGATGATTTCACTCATGGCTAACTTTCCCTGCGGAGGCTTGTCTGAAGCGGTTTCCGCGATTTTATGCTGTAAAGTGTCGTTAACAAAAAAGGTTAAACGCGCCTTATACAAATCTTTTTTTTCATATGCCTGACGGAGTTCACACTTGTAAGTTTTCAACTACGTTGTAGACTTTACATCGCCAGGGGTGCTCGGCATAAGCCGAAGATATCGGTAGAGTTAATATTGAGCAGATCCCCGGTGAAGGATTTAACCGTGTTATCTCGTTGGAGATATTCATGGCGTATTTTGGATGATAACGAGGCGCAAAAAATGAAAAAGACAGCTATCGCGATTGCAGTGGCACTGGCTGGTTTCGCTACCGTAGCGCAGGCCGCTCCGAAAGATAACACCTGGTACACTGGTGCTAAACTGGGCTGGTCCCAGTACCATGACACTGGTTTCATTCCTAACAATGGTCCGACCCACGAAAACCAACTGGGTGCAGGTGCTTTTGGTGGTTACCAGGTTAACCCGTATGTTGGCTTTGAAATGGGTTACGACTGGTTAGGTCGTATGCCGTACAAAGGCGACAACATCAATGGCGCATACAAAGCTCAGGGCGTTCAGCTGACCGCTAAACTGGGTTACCCAATCACTGACGATCTGGACATCTACACTCGTCTGGGTGGTATGGTATGGCGTGCAGACACCAAGGCTAACGTACCTGGTGGCGCATCCTATAAAGACCACGACACCGGCGTTTCTCCGGTATTCGCAGGTGGTGTTGAGTACGCGATCACTCCTGAAATCGCTACCCGTCTGGAATACCAGTGGACCAACAACATCGGTGACGCACACACCATCGGTACTCGTCCGGACAACGGTCTGCTGAGCCTGGGTGTTTCCTACCGTTTCGGTCAGGGCGAAGCAGCTCCGGTAGTTGCTCCGGCTCCGGCTCCAGCTCCGGAAGTACAGACCAAGCACTTCACTCTGAAGTCTGACGTTCTGTTCAACTTCAACAAAGCAACCCTGAAACCGGAAGGTCAGGCTGCTCTGGATCAGCTGTACAGCCAGCTGAGCAACCTGGATCCGAAAGACGGTTCCGTAGTTGTTCTGGGTTACACTGACCGCATCGGTTCTGATGCTTACAACCAGGGTCTGTCCGAGCGTCGTGCTCAGTCCGTCGTTGATTACCTGATCTCTAAAGGTATCCCGTCTGACAAGATCTCCGCACGTGGTATGGGCGAATCCAACCCGGTTACCGGCAACACCTGTGACAACGTGAAACAACGCGCTGCACTGATTGACTGCCTGGCTCCGGATCGTCGCGTAGAGATCGAAGTTAAAGGCATCAAAGACGTTGTAACTCAGCCGCAGGCTTAAGTTCTCGTCTGGTAAAAAAACCCCGCTTCATGCGGGGTTTTTTTCGTCTTCAGTAAAATAAATAACCCTGGCAAGTTATTCCTTTCCGAGTAAAGCCTGCAAATCCTGCTTCAAAGAAGACATTTTATTTGCATATTTCTCTTTGTTTTCCGCATCTTCTATCAGCTGGACAATCGTTTCGGAAAGTGTTTTACCGCGCCGCTGTGCAAGACCAGCCAGCCGTTGCCAGACAATAAATTCCAGATCGATTGATTTCTTACGCGTGTACTGATGTTCCGCATTAAAATGGCGTTTCCGTCTGGCTCGAATAGTCTGCTTCATGCGATTGACCAGCTCTGGATTCATATGCTTGTCAATCCAGCCATTTACCAGCACGGGTTCATTTTCCAGCGATAGCAACACGTCAACGGCTTCCTGGGCGGCACTGGCTTCTACGTAACGGGTAATTAGCTCCCCTTCACGGTGTTTCTTCACCAGATACTTCCATTTCCAACCGCTTTCCAGATTTTCAAGTTGTTGATATTTCATAGCGATCTCAATGTTACCGTGTAACTCTTTACAGAATATCAGTTTTTTAACTGTGTGATGAAAAGAATCTCCATCCTGTGAGCTTTAACGCCCATGCAAGGAGTATTGTCGGTGCTTTCTACGTGTGCTGCAGTGCCGGTTACGGTATAATCGCGGCTTTGACAACAGACTAAAAAACATCAACTTTGACCATTACGAAACTTGCATGGCGTGACCTGGTTCCTGATACCGATAGCTATCAGGAAATATTTGCTCAGCCACATTTGATTGACGAAAACGATCCTTTATTCAGTGATACTCAACCGCGACTGCAATTTGCGCTGGAGCAGCTGCTGCATACGCGAGCATCCTCCTCTTTTATGCTGGCAAAGGCCCCGGAAGAGTCTGAGTATCTGAATCTTATTGCCGATGCCGCACGTGCGCTACAAAGCGATGCAGGCCAACTGGTGGGTGGTCACTATGAGGTTTCCGACCACACCATTCGCTTAAGTAACGCAGTGAGCGTAGATGATAATTTTGCGACTTTAACGCAGGTTGTCGCTGCCGACTGGGTAGAAGCGGAACAACTCTTTGGCTGCCTGCGCCAGTTTAATGGCGACATTACCTTGCAGCCAGGCCTGGTGCATCAGGCAAATGGCGGTATTCTCATCATCTCTTTGCGTACTCTGCTGGCGCAACCTCTGCTGTGGATGCGGTTGAAAAACATCGTTAACCGCGAGCGTTTTGACTGGATAGCGTTTGATGAGTCGCGCCCTCTCCCCGTCTCTGTGCCTTCGATGCCGTTGAAGCTGAAAGTCATTCTGGTAGGCGAACGCGAATCATTGGCTGATTTCCAGGAGATGGAGCCAGAGCTTTCTGAGCAGGCTATTTATAGCGAATTTGAAGATACTCTGCAGATTGTCGATGCGGAGTCAGTAAACCAGTGGTGTCGCTGGGTGACATTTACCGCAAGACATAACCACTTACCTGCACCGGGAGCGGATGCCTGGCCGGTACTTATCCGCGAAGCAGCACGCTACACCGGTGAACAAGAAACACTGCCGCTTAGCCCGCAGTGGATCCTCCGCCAGTGTAAAGAGGTCGCATCCTTGTGCGAAGGCAATAGCTTTACCGGCGAGCAGCTAAACTTAATGCTACAACAACGGGAATGGCGCGAAGGCTTCCTTGCTGAACGGATGCAGGATGAGATCCTTCAGGAGCAGATCCTGATTGAAACCGAAGGCGAACGCATCGGGCAAATTAACGCCCTTTCGGTCATCGAATTTCCGGGCCATCCGCGCGCTTTTGGCGAACCTTCTCGCATTAGCTGCGTTGTGCATATTGGTGATGGCGAATTTACCGATATCGAACGCAAGGCCGAGCTTGGCGGCAACATACACGCTAAAGGGATGATGATCATGCAGGCGTTCCTGATGTCGGAGCTTCAGCTTGAGCAACAGATCCCTTTCTCAGCATCGCTGACGTTTGAGCAGTCATATAGCGAAGTGGACGGCGATAGCGCCTCGATGGCGGAACTCTGCGCCCTGATAAGTGCCCTTGCCGATGTGCCGGTGAATCAGAGTATCGCTATCACAGGTTCAGTCGATCAGTTCGGTCGCGCCCAGCCGGTCGGTGGTTTGAATGAGAAAATCGAAGGCTTCTTTGCTATTTGTCAGCAACGTGAGTTAACGGGGAAACAAGGTGTCATTATCCCCACCGCTAACGTTCGCCATTTAAGTCTTCACAGTGAACTGGTGAAAGCGGTAGAGGAAGGCAAATTCACCATCTGGGCAGTAGACGATGTGACTGACGCACTGCCTTTATTATTAAATCTTGTGTGGGATGGTGAAGGCCAGACAACGCTGATGCAAACTATCCAGGAACGTATTGCGCAAGCATCGCAACAGGAAGGACGTCACCGTTTTCCATGGCCATTACGTTGGCTGAACTGGTTTATTCCGAACTGATCGGACTTGTTCAGCGTACACGTGTTAGCTATCCTGCGTGCTTCACTAAAATAAGGCTTACAGAGAACATGGTAGATAAACGCGAATCCTATACAAAAGAAGACCTTCTTGCCTCTGGTCGCGGAGAACTGTTTGGCGCTAAAGGCCCGCAATTGCCAGCACCAAACATGCTGATGATGGATCGAGTGGTCAAAATGACCGAGACCGGTGGTAACTTCGACAAAGGCTATGTCGAAGCAGAACTGGATATCAATCCAGACCTATGGTTCTTCGGCTGCCACTTCATCGGCGATCCGGTAATGCCGGGATGTCTGGGTCTGGATGCGATGTGGCAGCTGGTAGGGTTCTACCTTGGCTGGCTGGGCGGCGAAGGTAAAGGCCGCGCACTGGGTGTAGGCGAAGTGAAGTTCACTGGTCAGGTTCTACCTACCGCGAAAAAAGTAACCTACCGTATTCACTTTAAACGCATTGTTAACCGTCGCTTGATCATGGGTCTGGCAGACGGCGAAGTATTGGTAGATGGTCGTCTGATCTACACCGCCAGCGACCTGAAAGTCGGTCTGTTCCAGGATACTTCTGCATTCTGATTTAAATCAGGCTACATATTAAAGGCGAAACCTCCGCATTGCGGAGGTTTCTTTTTAAAGAGACAGAATCAGGCCATTACTACCCTGTCCGCCATGGCTTCTCGCCAGCCTCCCAGCCATTGTGACCTTTGATTCAGCGTCTGATAGGGACACATTTCTTTTGAGCGTCCGGCGATGCCGGCCTGATAACCACGTTGATGTGCCCGTTCCAGGCGATCTCGTTTTTGTCTCTTCATGCCTCGTTTCCCTCATACTGGTTTCTGGTGGAAAAGAAAACAGTGATTACTAAATGTGCAATCACAGTTAAGCAATACCGCGAATCATAACTGCCGTCAATGCGCAAAATTCACGCCACTGTCATATTTGTGAGCCACACGGGCATGTTGGTTGTACAAAAAATGTGAAGCGGAACAAGTTTTTCTCGGTGAATTAAACAAAAAAACCGCCTCAGGCTACATGCCGGAGACGGTTATATTTACAAATATTTATAATTAAGGTAGACGCTTTATCTCTCGCGCAATAGCAGCGGCTTCCTGACTCCAGACACTGGCCAGCACTTTGACCATTTCATCGTAGCCATCCTGATTTTGCACCCCTTCCAGACGGAACGGTCGTTTGATCAATTGTCCCTGGTGATTCAACAACCACTCGCCGCTGACAATGACCTTGCCATCATAGCGACCGTTAAACTCCGTTACGGTTACGTTGAGCGTGTCCTGTGCGCTTCCCAGAGGCTGGGAGGCAACCACCCAACCGGGGAGTTGCGTACTCAGATTCGCCACCAGGGTGTTGCGCAACTGTTGATCCAGCGGGCTGGCCCACAGGTTGTTGTTGGCAATCACATACTTCACATCACTGGTCTGATAAACCACCCCATTCCCCGCCAGATAGTCTGGAACAACGACTTGCTCTACCCATAACAGGCGATTGCCCTGGCTGGCGGTACTTTGCGTACCGCTCTGCACAACAGGTAACTGGTAATAGTTTTTATTGATCTCGCCGGAGCTGCATCCGGCCAGCCACAGTGCCGCAATCGTCACTAGCCACTTTTTCATTGTTTCGCCCTCTTCGGCTCTGGATCTTTTTTGTCCTTCGCTTCAAATACCAGCGCGTTACTCTTCTCGTTAAGCGTTTTCAGCACCGGTTGCAGTTCACGCAACACCTGATCAAGCCGCTGCATATCCGCTACCATCTTGTTGTAGGCTGCGGA
Organism: Escherichia sp. MOD1-EC6819; assembly: GCF_002965765.1. Taxonomy (NCBI): domain Bacteria; kingdom Pseudomonadati; phylum Pseudomonadota; class Gammaproteobacteria; order Enterobacterales; family Enterobacteriaceae; genus Escherichia; species Escherichia sp. MOD1-EC6819. The sequence goes on from NZ_PTRG01000009.1 coordinate 205,908, forward strand.
GCCTGGCTGGAAGCCCTGCATACTGCGATTCAGCTCACGCAACGTTGACTGCATATCCGTTGGCAACTGCTGCATCGACTGGCTGGCGAGGATCTTGTTCATACTATCCAGCGTCGTTTGCAGGTTTTTCATCGTGCGCTGGCTTTCAGACAGCGTACTGGTCGCCTGCTCAATCATCGGATTCAACGGCAGCTTGTTGATCTTATCTAATGCTTCCATCAGACGTTGCTGGATTTGCGCCAGACCGCCGCTAACGGTCGGGATAATCTGATAACCATTAAATTCACGAATACCGGTTATTGCAGGCGTATTTGGATAGAAATCGAGATCAACATAGAGCGCACCAGTGACCAGATTTCCGGTCTTCAGCGATCCGCGCAAGCCACGTTTCAACAACTCTCCAAGGTGCTTAACGACATCCGCATTTTCGCCAAGCTGCATTTTCAGCCGTTCCGGTTCGATGCGTATGAGTACCGGAATACGGTAATCATCATTAAATGTCTGACGCATATTCGGCGCAAAGAAAGGAACTTTACTTACTGTACCCAGGCGAATACCCCGGAATTCTACCGGAGCGCCAGGCTGCAGGCCACGTACCGAATCTTTAAAGAACATCAGATAGTCAATGTGATCGGTGTATAGCGAATCCTGAATGCTCTTCTGGTCGTCATACAAAACGAATGCGGTTTTCGGCGCAACAGGCTGCCCTAAATCCAGACCTTCAGGCACGTCAAAGCTAACGCCGCCGCTGAGTAGCGTTGTCAACGATCCCATCTCTACGCGCATTCCCGCTGACGTCAGATCAACCGCAATGCCACTATCTTTCCAGAAGCGAACATTGCCGGTCACCAACCGGTCATAAGGTGCATTGATAAACAGTTGATAGCTGATATTGCGTTTTTGCGTATCGAAGGTGCTGGTTTCAACCGAACCTACCCGATAGCCACGGAACAGCACCGGATCTCCCGGCGAGAGTTGTCCGGCTTTTTTGCTATCAAGAATCACACGAATACCTTTCGCATCAGGCGGTGCCAGCGGTGGCGAATCGAGCAAATCATAACTTGCCTGTTTGCTGCCTTTCGCCCCCGGTTGCAGTTCGATATACACACCGGAAAGCAGTGTGCCCAGGCCGCTAATACCTTCTCGACCTATCTGCGGTTTTACCACCCAGAAGACGGTATCTTTATGCAGCAGCTTCTCCATACCGGCGTTCAGGCGCGCTTTGATTTCAACGTGCGTCAAATCATCGGCTAGCGTTGCGCTCTCGACCACGCCGACGTCAACACTACGGCTTTTAATGGTAGTCTTGCCGCCCTCAATCCCTTCCGCATTCGCGGTGATCAGGGTAACTTCCGGTCCCTGATGGCTGTAATGATAAAAAAGAACCCACGCCCCTATAAGCGCCGTGACGATAGGAAATATCCACACGGGAGACCAGTTCTTCACTTTCTGGATTTTGGCTTCCCCATTATTAGATTCCATACTGTCAGGACTCCTCATGCACTGATTCAGGTTGACGATCCCACGACAAGCGTGGATCAAACGTCATTGCAGAAAACATTGTCATTATGACGACTAAAGCAAACATTAACGCACCCATTGCAGGATAAATACTCATTAAACCTCCCATACGCACCAGCGCCGAGAGCACCGCAATCACGAAAACGTCAATCATCGACCAGCGGCCTACAAACTCAACAACTTCATAAATCAAATGCATTCTTTCGCTGTCACGCTTGCCGTGCCCTTTGGCATCCCAGCACAACCATGCGATGGCGATCATCTTTAACGTTGGCACCATGATACTGGCTAAAAAGATAACTGCAGCAACAGGATAAGAGCCTTCACTCCACAACAGGATGACCCCGGCGAGAATCGTTGACGGCATCTTAGAGCCTAATAAATCAGTCACCATGATGGGTAAAAGATTAGCCGGGAGATACAGCATGATGGACGTAACAAGCAGCGCCAGCGTCCATTGCAGGCTATTTCTGCGCCGAACGTATCCTTTCGTACCGCAACGCGGACACACCGTTTCATCGGCGGGAAGGATCGCCGTACAGCAAGAGCAAGAGCGCAATCCTTGTCGGATACCCGTAATGCCCGGTTTTAACGGCTTAAGTAGCTCTGGCATCGGCGCGATATCATCCCACAACCAGCGACGATCAACGCACTGGAAGGCGCGCAGTTGCAGCACACAAAATAAACACCAGGGGAGAAAACTGCTGCCCACACCAATACTGCCGTAGGCCATCAGTTTGACGAAACTGACCAGCACACCCGCGAGGAAAATCTCTGCCATTCCCCAGGTTTTGAGTTGAAAGAGCACCCGTGCCAGTTGCTCTTTCAGACGTACCGGTAATTCGGCGCGATTCACCAGAAGCAGTATGGTAATCAGGCAAAATGCAGGAACCAGTTGCACAAACAACAAGAAAAAAGTGCCGAGGCTGGCGTAGTCCTCAGAAAACAGCACGCCCGGAATTTCCAGTAATGTAATTTCACTGGTAACTCCTGCGACGTTCATATTCACAAAAGGGAATAAGTTGGACAGCAACAGCATGAACAGTGCGGCCAACGCATAGGCGGTAGGACGCTGCCGGGGCGCGTCCCACGCAACGGTTAACGTTGTGCCACACCGAGGACATGCCGCTTTCTGACCATGCTCAAGGTGGGGTAATGCCACCAGCATGTCACACTGCGAGCACAAGATATGCTTCGCGGCATGATGATGTTCGCACATTGGTACTCCTTAATGATGCGCTATTCTACAGATTGCTGACAAAGTGTCCTTTTTTCATGCCGGATGCAGCATTGGTGCCTTTACCGGTCTGAGAGAATACAAATGATTTCCCCCATGCCTGATAAGCGTAGCGCATCAGGCAATTTTACCTTTGTCATCAGCCTCTATATCAATCAACTGTTTTGCGATCAGCCACCATTTTTTAACGCTTCAAGATACTCCCAGCGTTCAAAAGCCTGCTCCAGCTCCTGCTCCGCAGCAGCCAGATCAGCGAGCACTTTTTGCGTATGTTCATGAGACTGGCTGAAGAAGGAGGCATCCGCCACCTGCGCCTGTAAGGCTTCCAGCTTCGCTTCCAGATCTTCAAGCAATTGCGGAAGCTGTTCCAGTTCGCGCTGCAATTTATAGCTTAGTTTGCTAGTGTTGCGTTTTACAGTTTCTGCTTTTGGCGCTGCCGCTTCTTCGGTTTTTTTCACCACCGGCTGTTTAAGCGCCACATACTGTTCTTGCTGACCACGGGCATCATGATAACCGCCAACATAACGACCAATTTTGCCGCCGCCTTCAAAGATCCAGCATTCTGTCACAGTGTTATCGACAAACTGACGATCGTGGCTTACTAACAACACCGTCCCCTGGTAGCTGTCGATTAGCTCTTCAAGCAGTTCGAGCGTTTCGACGTCAAGGTCGTTGGTCGGTTCGTCGAGGATCAGTAAATTGCTTGGCTTAAGGAACAAACGTGCTAACAGCAGACGGTTACGTTCCCCGCCAGAAAGCGCACGTACCGGCGTCATCGCCCGTTTCGGATGGAACAGGAAGTCCTGCAAATAACCCAGCACGTGGCGTGGTTTACCGTTAACCATCACCTCTTGCTTACCTTCGGCAAGGTTATCCATCACCGTTTTATCGGGATCCAGTTCCGCGCGGTGCTGATCGAAATAAGCCACTTCAAGTTTGGTGCCAACGTGAATACGTCCGCTGTCTGGCTGAAGTTGCCCCAGCATCAGTTTTAACAGCGTGGTTTTACCGCAGCCATTCGGGCCAATCAGCGCAATTTTGTCGCCACGTTGTACCTGAGCGGAAAAGTCTTTCACCAGTTGTTTGCCCTCAACCTGATAGCAAACATCTTCCATTTCAAAGACTATTTTACCGGAGCGGCTGGCTTCTTCGACCTGCATCTTCGCCGTACCCATTACCTCCCGGCGTTGGCTACGTTCACGACGCATCGCTTTCAATGCACGCACGCGACCTTCGTTACGGGTACGACGCGCTTTGATCCCCTGACGGATCCATACCTCTTCCTGCGCCAGTTTGCGGTCGAACTCGGCGTTTTGCAGCTCTTCCACGCGCAGGGCTTCTTCTTTTTCCAGCAGGTACTGGTCGTAATTCCCTGGATAGGTCACCAGCTTGCCGCGATCGAGATCAACAATGCGCGTCGCCATATTGCGAATAAACGAACGGTCGTGGGAGATGAAAATAATCGTCCCATTGAAGGTTTTAAGGAACCCTTCCAGCCAGTCGATGGTTTCGATATCCAGGTGGTTAGTCGGTTCGTCGAGCAGTAACACGCGCGGATTGCTCACCAGCGCGCGTCCCAACGCCGCTTTACGCAACCAACCGCCGGAAAGTGACGACAGCGCAGCATTGGGGTCTAATCCCAGCTGTGCCAATACTTCGTTGATGCGGTTTTCCAGTTGCCACAGATTATGGTGATCAAGCTGCTCCTGGACTTTCGCCAGTTCATTGAGATTTTTCTCGCTCGGGTCATTCATCACCAGGCGCGAAATATCGTGATAGCGTTTCAGGTATTCCGCCTGTTCTTCGATGCCTTCGGCAACGAAATCATAAACGCTGCCCTCAACGTTACGCGGCGGATCTTGTTGCAAACGCGCAACGATCAAATCTTGCTCATAGATTATCCGACCGTCATCCAGCCCCTGTTCACGGTTGAGGATTTTCATTAACGTCGATTTGCCTGCGCCGTTACGGCCCACCAGACAAACACGTTCGTTATCTTCGATATGCAGTTCTGCGTTATCGAGAAGCGGCGCGTCGCTGAACGACAGCCATGCGCCATGCATACTGATTAATGACATTACTATTCCTTTCAGGCTGCGGTAATCAGCCAGCAGTTGTGGATCTGGCGGTTACGGGCGAAATCCTGGGAGAGCGTTTTTTGCGTAATTTCTTGTGCTTTCAGTCCCAGTTTTGCCAGTCCGTCAAGATCCATACGGAAGCCACGCTTGTTGTTCGAGAACATGATAGTCCCGCCAGCACGCAGCAGACGCTTCAGATCTTTCATCAGCACCAGATGATCGCGCTGAACATCAAACGCATCTTCCATTCGTTTTGAGTTAGAGAAGGTTGGCGGATCGATAAAAATCAGATCGAACTGTTCATTAGCTTCACGCAACCACGCCAGACAATCGGCCTGAATCAGGCGATGCGCACGGCCGGTTAAGCCATTCAGACGCAGGTTGCGTTCTGCCCACTCCAGATAAGTACGCGACATATCCACCGTGGTGGTGCTGCGCGCGCCGCCTAATCCCGCATGCACGGTGGCGCTGCCGGTATAAGAGAACAGGTTGAGGAAATCTTTGCCTTTACTCATCTGACCGAGCATACGACGGGCGATACGGTGATCGAGGAACAAACCCGTATCAAGGTAATCCGTCAGGTTCACCCACAGGTGCGCGTTATATTCGGTGACTTCAAGAAACTCGCCCTTCTCGCCCAGTTTCTGATACTGATTTTTGCCCTTCTGGCGTTCACGGGTTTTCAGCACCAGTTTGTTTGGCGCAATCCCCAGTACCGAAATGGTCGCAGCGATAATATCGAACAAACGTTGACGCGCTTTGTGCGCATCGATGGTCTTCGGCGGCGCGTACTCCTGCACGACCACCCAGTCGGCGTAGCGGTCAACAGCGACGTTGTATTCTGGCAAATCGGCGTCATACAGGCGGTAACATTCAATCCCTTCCTGCCGCGCCCATTTTTCGAATTTCTTCAGGTTCTTACGCAGACGGTTGGCGTAATCTTCCGCCACCATCGCCGGTTTGCTGTCCGGGGTACTTTCGGCAACGTGGTAGTTTTTCTGCACGCAGTCCAGCGGGCCATTTTTCGCCTTGTACTGTTTGTCTGCGCGCAATTGCAGACAACTTAACAAATCCGGCGAGGCGCTGAATAAAGAGAGATTCCAGCCACCGAACTGGTTTTTCATGATTCGGCCCAGCAGGCTATGCAGCGCAATCAGCGCCGGTTCGCTGTCCAGACGCTCACCGTATGGCGGGTTGCTCAGTACGGTGCCATACGGTCCTTTTGGTAGCGGATTGGTCAGTTGCGCGACATCTTTCACCTCAAAAGTGATCAGTTCGCCAATCCCCGCCAGGCGGGCGTTAGTACGCGCACGTTGAATCACCCGCGCATCGCTGTCGGAACCGTAGAAATGAGAGCTGTATTCTGCCAGACCTTTACGGGCGCGAGTTTGTGCTTCCGCTTTCACTTCCTGCCAGATGGCTTCGTCGTGCTGCGCCCAGCCGCTAAATCCCCAACGCCCACGGTGCAAGCCCGGCGCGCGGTCGGTCGCCAGCATCGCGGCTTCAATCAGCAACGTACCGGAACCACACATCGGGTCGAGCAGTGGTGTTCCTGGCTGCCAGCCAGATCGCATCACAATGGCTGCCGCCAGTGTTTCTTTGATTGGCGCAATACCGGCACGGTCACGATAACCACGCAGATGCAAACCATCACCACTTAAGTCGAGAGCGATACTGGCGGTTTCTTTATGCAGCCAGACGTTAACGCGAATATCCGGCGCATCGCGATCAACATTTGGTCGCGGCAGATTTTTACGCGTGAAAGCATCAACAATTGCGTCTTTAACTTTCATCGCGCCATACTGGCTGTTGCGGATAGTGTCATTCAGACCGCTAAAGTGGACAGCAAAGGTCGCGCCAGGATTAAACATCTCTGTCCAGTTGATCGCCTGAACGCCGAGATAGAGGTCTAAATCGCTGTAAACCTTGCACTCGCCCAGCGGCAACATAATACGCGAGGCCAGGCGGCTCCACATCAGGCTCTGGTATACAAGCCGCGTGTCGCCCTTGAAATGGACCCCACCCTGAACCACCTGGCATTCAACGGCCCCCAGGTTTTCCAGTTCAGTTTTTAACAGCTCTTCCAGCCCACGGGCCGTACTGGCAAACAGAGAATTCATATCGTCACTTTTACTCTAAGAAAATTGTTGCGCATTATAGCTAATAAGTCCGTCATGTCATAAAGTTGAGGGCTTATTTTCATTTGGGGACCGCACCGTGGCGACATTAACCCGGCTTTTTATTCATCCTGTTAAATCCATGCGTGGCATCGGTCTGACACACGCTCTTGCAGATATCAGCGGGCTGGCCTTCGATCGCATTTTTATGCTGACAGAACCCGACGGTACATTTATTACCGCCCGTCAGTTTCCACAGATGGTGCGCTTTACCCCATCTCCCGTTCATGACGGTCTGCATCTCACTGCGCCCGATGGTAGTAGTGCGTGGGTACGCTTTGCCGATTTCGCCGAACAGGACGCACCAACGGAAGTGTGGGGTAACCATTTTACTGCGCGCATTGCGCCAGATGAGATAAACAAATGGTTAAGCGGATTTTTCTCCCGCGACGTGCAATTGCGCTGGGTGGGGCCACAGATGACGCGGCGCGTAAAACGCCACAACACTGTACCCCTGTCATTCGCTGATGGCTATCCGTATCTGCTCGTCAATGAAGCTTCATTGCGCGATCTCCAACAACGCTGTCCGGCAAGCGTCAAAATGGAACAATTCCGCCCCAATCTGGTTGTTTCTGGCGTAGCCGCGTGGGAAGAAGACACCTGGAAAGTGATTCGTATTGGCGATGTGGTGTTCGATGTGGTGAAACCTTGTAGCCGTTGTATTTTCACCACCGTTAGCCCGGAAAAAGGGCAAAAGCATCCGGCTGGCGAACCATTAAAAACGCTGCAATCTTTCCGTACAGCCCAGGATAATGGCGATGTCGATTTCGGTCAAAACTTAATTGCCCGTAACAGTGGTGTTATCCGTGTTGGCGATGAGGTGGAAATCCTGGCGACAGCACCGGCAAAAGTCTACGGTGCGGCCGCAGCCGACGATACTTTCTCCGCGACACAACAACCAAACGCGAATGTTGACATCAACTGGCAAGGGCGGGCATTTCGCGGTAATAACCAACAGGTACTGCTGGAACAATTAGAAAATCAAGGGATTCGTATTCCCTATTCTTGCCGTGCCGGCATATGCGGAAGTTGTCGTGTTCAGCTTCTCGAAGGCGAAGTCACCCCGCTGAAAAAATCAGCTATGAGCGACGATGGAACAATTCTTTGCTGTAGTTGCGTACCGAAGACTGCATTGAAACTGAAAAGTTAAACGGCTTGTTCAAGGCTGACGCTGTCATAACTCACATGCGGTCTCAGCCTGTCATTCATAATTTTGATGGCGTCACCCAGTTGCATGGCGCGCCCGGCGATGACGACGCAAGGTTGCGCCAGCAGGCACAGTGCGGCATTTTCGCCAGATTCAATAACCAGTAAATTGACCTGCTCATTGGTGTCGCTTAACCAGACACAGGCAGCATCACCCGACGCTGGTGCCCACATTTCGCCATGAGAAACAAAATGCCAGCTTTTCGGCATTTGCGGTTTGAGATAACGAATCGCTACCAGTGCATTAAGCACCAGTTCAGCTTTTTGTTCTTTTGATAAGTTAAGGTCTCGGCATTTTTCTTCAAACGTGAAATAGAGCGCGGCGTCATCAACGCAAAATCCCGCAGGAGAAAAAGCATCCGGCGTCAACATTTTACGCGCAAAACGTGAGCGAAACAGCATACCATTGGCTAAATCAAGCATCATTCGATCATGCTCTTCATCGTAATACCAACGCCAGTTATCGTCTGGTTTAATTCGCATATGCCTCTCCTCTACCCTATAAATTCACTGCAACACATTCCATTGTCGCTTTGCTTAATAACCTCAACAAGAAAAGTACAAAATGTCTAAATAAGTAACAGGAATGAATATAAAACAACCAGGGCTGAAAATAAAGCCCTGATTATCTTATAAAGAGAAAGTGAAAGAAATAATTAGATATGAGTAACGATTTCTTTAATCAGCGGCGGTCCTTTAAAAATAAAACCAGAATAAATTTGCACCAGTGAAGCCCCCGCTGCTATCTTCTCACGGGCAGCAATAACCGAGTCAATACCACCAACACCAATGATCGGTAAACGACCGTTTAATTCCTGCGACAAGCGGCGAATAATTTCTGTGCTTTTTAATTGCAACGGACGACCACTTAAGCCACCGGTTTGATCGCAATTTTTCATTCCCTGAACTAAAGAACGATCGAGGGTGGTATTAGTCGCAATAACGCCATCAATATTATGACGTACCAAACTATCGGCAACCTGGATCAACTCTTCTTCAGAAAGATCCGGCGCGATCTTCACTGCGATCGGCACATATTTATGGTGCATCGCTTGCAAATCATTTTGCTTATTTTTAATTGCCGTTAATAAATCATCCAGTGCTTCGCCATATTGCAGAGTACGTAATCCTGGGGTATTCGGTGATGAAATATTGATGGCAATATATCCTGCATAGGCGTAGATTTTTTCCATACAAATCAGATAGTCATCTTTGCCTTGCTCAACCGGTGTATCTTTATTTTTACCGATATTAATTCCCAGAACGCCGTCATAATGTGCTTTTTTAACGTTCTCAACGAGGTTATCAACGCCGAGGTTATTAAAGCCCATACGGTTGATCAAACCTTCAGCATCCACCAGACGGAAGAGACGTGGCTTGTCATTTCCTGGTTGTGGGCGAGGGGTGACAGTGCCGATCTCGATCGATCCAAATCCCATTGCGCCTAAAGCGTCAATACACTCCCCGTCTTTATCAAGACCGGCAGCCAGACCAAGCGGATTTTTAAAGGTCAGTCCCATGCAGTTAACCGGTTTCGCTGGAACGTTCTGTCGAACAAGTGCTTCAAACGGCGTTCCGGTAATGCGACGTAATTGCTGAAAAGTAAACTCATGAGCGCGCTCAGGATCGAGCTGAAAAAGGGCTTTACGAACGAAGGGGTAGTACATGAACTCTCCTGGATTCCCGGTGTGCAAACCGGGTGCGTATTATGTGCGAGTTCGGATCAAAAGGGAATTGACCTGTGGCAATAAATAGCAAACGTTTTCTTGTTGTGCTTTTTTTATGCTTTTTTTGGCTTTTCTTCATCAGATAAATCATTTCGACTCACAAGCTCTCTCTGTCAGACTGACCGAATTGTTATCAATTTTAACAAAACAAGAACTATTGGTTATAAGGAGAGAGTATGCGTGTCATTACCCTGGCAGGAAGTCCTCGCTTTCCTTCTCGCTCCAGCTCTTTGCTGGAATATGCGCGGGAAAAATTGAATGGCCTGGATGTGGAAGTTTATCACTGGAATCTGCAAAACTTCGCCCCGGAAGATTTGCTTTATGCCCGTTTCGATAGTCCGGCACTCAAGACTTTCACCGATCAGTTGCAACAGGCTGATGGGCTGATTGTCGCCACTCCCGTCTACAAAGCCGCCTATTCCGGCGCACTGAAAACGCTTCTCGACCTGCTACCAGAACGCGCACTACAAGGAAAAGTGGTGTTGCCGCTGGCGACAGGTGGCACGGTGGCTCACCTGCTGGCGGTTGATTACGCACTTAAACCAGTTTTAAGCGCACTAAAAGCCCAGGAGATCCTACACGGCGTATTTGCCGATGACTCGCAGGTGCTTGATTTCCAACATAAGCCGCAATTCACGCCGAATCTGCAATCCCGTCTAGATACCGCGCTCGATACCTTCTGGCAGGCGCTGCACCGCCGCGATGTCCAGGTTCCTGACCTTCTCTCTCTGCGAGGTAACGCTCATGCGTAATATTTTTAAACTGGTGCTGATGGGATTATTCAGCGTCTCTACGCTCACGATTGCTGCGGAGTCTTCTCCTGAAGCGTTACGGATAGGTTATCAAAAAGGCAGCATCAGCATGGTGCTGGCAAAAAGCCACCAGTTACTGGAAACACGCTATCCGCAAACCAAAATCTCGTGGGTGGAGTTTCCCGCTGGTCCGCAAATGTTGGAGGCGTTAAACGTCGGCAGTATCGATCTGGGCAGTACGGGGGACATTCCTCCAATTTTTGCTCAGGCCGCCGGTGCTGATTTGGTCTACGTCGGTGTCGAGCCACCGAAACCAAAAGCCGAAGTGATTCTGGTGCCCGAAAACAGCCCGATCAAAACTGTGGCTGAACTAAAGGGCCACAAAGTCGCGTTTCAGAAAGGTTCAAGTTCGCACAACCTTTTACTGCGCGCACTGCAACAAGCCGGGCTTAATTTCACTGATATCCAGCCGACCTATCTGACGCCCGCCGATGCGCGCGCTGCATTCCAGCAGGGTAACGTCGACGCCTGGGCTATCTGGGATCCCTACTACTCCGCTGCGTTATTGCAGGGCGGCGTGCGGGTGCTGAAAGATGGCACCGATCTCAATCAAACCGGATCGTTTTATCTGGCAGCCCGTCCGTATGCAGAAAAAAACGGCGCATTTATTCAGGGCGTACTGGCAACCTTTAGCGAGGCCGATGCGTTAACCCATAGCCAGCGCGAACAAAGCATCGCCCTGTTGGCAAAAACAATGGGTTTACCGGCGCCGGTCATTGCCTCATATCTTGACCATCGCCCCCCTACCACCATCAAACCCGTGAACGCCGAGGTTGCTGCTTTACAGCAACACACTGCCGACCTGTTTTATGAAAATCGTCTGGTGCCGAAAAAAGTCGATATCCGCCAACGCATCTGGCAGCCCACTCAACTGGAAGGAAAACAATTATGAGTCTGAATATGTTCTGGTTTTTACCCACGCACGGTGACGGTCATTATCTGGGAACGGAAGAAGGGTCTCGCCCGGTTGATCATGGGTATCTGCAACAGATTGCACAAGCGGCGGATCGTCTTGGCTATACCGGCGTGCTGATCCCAACAGGCCGTTCCTGCGAAGATGCGTGGCTGGTGGCGGCATCGATGATCCCGGTGACGCAACGGCTTAAGTTCCTCGTCGCCCTACGCCCAAGTGTGACATCGCCTACCGTAGCCGCTCGCCAGGCTGCCACGCTTGATCGCCTCTCTAATGGACGCGCGTTGTTTAACCTGGTCACAGGCAGCGATCCGCAAGAGCTGGCAGGCGACGGCGTGTTCCTTGATCATAGCGAGCGTTACGAAGCCTCGGCGGAATTTACTCAGGTCTGGCGACGTTTATTGCAGGGAGAAACCGTCGATTTCAACGGTAAACATATTCATGTGCGCGGAGCAAAACTGCTCTTCCCGCCGATTCAACAGCCGTATCCGCCACTTTACTTTGGCGGATCGTCTGACGTCGCTCAGGATCTGGCTGCCGAACAGGTTGATCTCTATCTCACCTGGGGCGAGCCGCCGGAGCGGGTAAAAGAGAAGATAGAACAAGTGCGGGCAAAAGCTGCCGCGCATGGGCGCAAAATTCGTTTCGGTATTCGTCTGCATGTAATTGTCCGCGAAACCAACGACGAAGCCTGGCGGGCCGCCGAACGGTTAATCTCCCATCTTGATGATAAGACGATTGCCAAAGCACAAGAAGCATTTGCCCGGACGGATTCAGTCGGTCAACAACGAATGGCGGCGCTGCATAACGGTAAGCGCGACAATCTGGAGATCAGCCCCAATTTATGGGCGGGAGTTGGCTTAGTACGCGGCGGTGCCGGAACGGCGCTGGTGGGCGATGGGCCGACAGTCGCTGCGCGAATCAACGAATACGCCGCGCTTGGCATCGACAGTTTTGTCCTTTCTGGCTATCCACATCTGGAAGAAGCGTATCGGGTTGGCGAGTTGTTGTTCCCACATCTGGATGTCGCCATCCCACAGATTCCCCAACCGCAGCCGCTGAACCTGCAAGGCGAAGCGGTGGCAAATGAGTTTATCCCACGTAAAGTCGCGCAAAGCTAAGGAACAAGATGATGGCAACGCCAGTGAAAAAGTGGTTATTGCGCGTTGCCCCCTGGTTTTTACCGGTGGGCATCGTGGCGGTGTGGCAACTGGCCTCGTCAGTTGGCTGGTTGTCGACACGTATTTTGCCCTCTCCGCAAGGGGTGGTGACGGCGTTCTGGACGCTCTCAGCCAGCGGCGAATTGTGGCAGCATCTGGCGATCAGCTCCTGGCGGGCGCTGATTGGTTTTTCCATTGGCGGATCGCTGGGCTTGATTCTGGGACTGATTAGCGGACTGTCGCGCTGGGGGGAGCGACTACTGGATACCTCAATTCAGATGTTGCGCAACGTACCGCATCTGGCGCTGATCCCGCTGGTGATTTTGTGGTTTGGCATTGATGAGTCCGCAAAGATTTTCCTGGTGGCGCTTGGCACGCTATTCCCCATTTATATCAACACCTGGCATGGGATCCGTAATATCGATCGCGGACTGGTAGAGATGGCGCGCAGCTATGGCTTATCCGGCGTGCCGCTGTTTATCCATGTGATCCTGCCCGGAGCCCTGCCCTCAATTATGGTCGGCGTGCGTTTTGCGTTGGGTCTGATGTGGCTAACGCTGATTGTTGCCGAAACCATTTCTGCCAATTCAGGCATTGGTTATCTGGCAATGAATGCGCGGGAGTTTCTGCAAACGGACGTGGTGGTGGTCGCCATTATTCTTTACGCCCTGCTCGGCAAACTTGCTGACGTCAGCGCGCAACTATTAGAGCGCCTCTGGTTGCGCTGGAACCCGGCTTATCATCTGAAGGAGGCCACGGTATGAATACTGCTCGTCTGAACCAGGGCACACCGCTGTTGCTCAATGCGGTATACAAACATTACGCGGATAATATCGTCCTGAACCACCTGGATTTGCATATTCCAGCGGGTCAGTTTGTGGCAGTGGTCGGTCGCAGCGGTGGTGGCAAAAGTACCCTGCTGCGCCTGCTGGCGGGGCTGGAAACGCCAACCGCAGGCGATGTGTTAGCGGGTACAACGCCACTTGCCGAAATTCAGGACGATACACGCATGATGTTTCAGGATGCCCGTCTGCTGCCGTGGAAATCGGTAATTGATAACGTTGGGTTAGGTCTGAAAGGCCAGTGGCGCAATGCCGCGCGTCAGTCGCTGGCTGCGGTAGGGCTGGAGAATCGCGCCGGGGAATGGCCTGCGGCGCTGTCTGGCGGGCAGAAACAGCGTGTGGCGCTGGCAAGAGCGTTGGGGTTTATTGTTGCTTGATGAACCGCTCGGGGCACTGGACGCCTTAACGCGACTGGAGATGCAGGATTTGATTGTGTCACTTTGGCAGGAGCACGGTTTTACCGTCTTGCTGGTAACGCATGATGTGAGCGAAGCGGTGGCGATGGCTGACCGGGTGCTGTTAATTGAAGAAGGAAAAATTGGTCTGGATTTGACGGTGGATATACCCCGTCCGCGCCGGTTAGGGTCGGTACGATTAGCGGAGCTGGAAGCGGAAGTGTTGCAGCGGGTGATGCAGCGTGGGCATTCTGAACAACCGATTCGGCGTCATGGTTAATATGCCGGATGCGGCGCATAAAACCAGCAGTTTCAACGGGCTTGTAGGCCTGATAAGACGCGTCAAGCGTCGCATCAGGCCGTTGGGCACGGTTGCCGGATGCGGCGTGAACGCCTTATCCGGCCTACAAAACCAGCAATTTCAACAGGTTGCCTGATAAGACGCGGCAAGCGTCGCATCAGGCATGTTTGTATCAAGCCAGAGCTTTGGTGATCTTCTCGTACAGATCACCAGAAAGATTTTCCAGTCCTTTTAACTGCTCCAGCGCCGCACGCATTTTCGCCTGACGTTTAGCATCGTAACGTTTCAGGCGAATCAACGGCTCAATCAGGCGTGAAGCCACCTGCGGGTTACGGCTGTTCAGGTCGGTGAGCATTTCCACCAGGAACTGATAACCGCTGCCATCTTCGGCATGGAACGCAGCCGGGTTGCTGCCCGCAAACGCCCCAATCAACGAACGAATACGGTTCGGGTTGCTCATGGTGAACGAACGATGCTGCAACAGGCTGCGCACCGTCTCCAGTACATTCGCCGCCGGACTGGTGGCTTGCAGGATAAACCATTTATCCATCACCAGACCATCCTGATGCCATTTGTCGTCGTACTCCTGCATCAGCGCATCACGACATGGTAACTGCGCAGCAACCGCCGCCGAGAGCGCCGCCAACGCATCGGTCATATTGTTGGCCTCGTGGAACTGCTTGCTCACCAGCACGTCAGCCAGATGCGTTTCACCAAAAGCGAGGAAACGCAGGCAGGCATTACGCAGAGTGCGTTTTGCAATATCTTCATGCTCAACGCGGTACTCGCTCTGGTAATTCGCGTTATAAATAGCAAGCAACTCATCCGCCAGTTCAGCCGCCAGAGTACGGGTGAGAGCTTCGCGCACTTCAGCAATGGCAATCGGGTCGATGATATCGAACAGTTCTGCCATTTCATTGACGGAAGGCAGCGTCAGGATTTCTGCCGCCAGCGCCGGATCAATCTTCTCATCGAGCAGTACCGCGCGGAAAGCATCGGCAACATGTGCTGGTAAAGACAATGGTTGACCTTGCTGATGACGGGCGACGTTCAGTTTGATGTAGGTTGCGAGCAGGCTTTGCGCCGCATCCCAGCGAGAGAAATCATTACGCGCATGGCGCATCAGGAAAGTCAGTTGCTGGTCGCTCCACTTATATTCCAGTTTCACCGGCGCAGAAAATTCGCAAAGCAGCGCAGGCACAGGCTGGAAGTAGACGTTATCGAAGACAAAGGTCTGTTCCGCCTGGGTGACATTCAATACCGGATTGACCGGATGGCCACCCTTCTGCAACGGAATCACTTTGCCTTCGTTGTCATACAGTTCGATAGCAAACGGAATATGTAGCGGCTGTTTTTCTGCCTGATCCGGCGTGGCTGGTGTGCGCTGGCTGATGGTCAGGGTGTACTGCTCGGTTTCCGGATTGTAGTCGTCTTTAACAGTCACAATCGGCGTACCGGACTGGCTGTACCAGCGACGGAAATGGGAAAGATCGACATTTGACGCATCTTCCATCGCCTGAACGAAATCGTCGCAGGTCGCAGCACTACCATCGTGACGCTCGAAATAGAGCTGCATCCCTTTCTGGAAGTTTTCTTCACCCAGCAGAGTGTGGATCATACGAATCACTTCCGCGCCCTTCTCGTAAACGGTCAGGGTGTAGAAGTTGTTCATTTCAATGACCATATCCGGACGGATTGGGTGCGCCATCGGACTGGCGTCTTCCGCAAACTGCAATCCGCGCATGGTGCGCACATTATTGATACGGTTTACCGCGCGGGAACCAAGGTCAGAACTGAACTCCTGATCGCGGAAAACAGTCAAGCCTTCCTTCAAACTGAGCTGGAACCAGTCACGGCAGGTAACGCGGTTGCCGGTCCAGTTATGGAAATATTCATGACCGATGACACGCTCAATGTCGAGATAATCTTTATCGGTTGCGGTGTCGGTACGCGCCAGCACATATTTGGAGTTAAAGATGTTGAGACCTTTATTCTCCATTGCGCCCATGTTGAAGAAATCCACTGCAACGATCATATAGATGTCGAGGTCATACTCCAGACCAAAGCGTTCTTCATCCCACTTCATGGAATTTTTCAGCGAGGTCATCGCCCACGGCGCGCGATCAAGATTGCCGCGATCGACATACAACTCCAGCGCCACTTCGCGACCGGAGCGGGTAGTGAAGGTGTCGCGAAGTACATCGAAGTCACCAGCTACCAGCGCAAACAGATAGCTCGGTTTCGGGAACGGATCCTGCCACTGTACCCAGTGACGTCCATTTTCCAGCTCGCCTTGCTCAACACGGTTACCGTTGGAAAGCAGGAACGGGTATTTGGTTTTATCCGCAATAATTTTGGTGGTAAAACGCGCCAGCACATCCGGGCGATCAAGATAGTACGTAATATGGCGGAAACCTTCAGCCTCACACTGAGTGCAGAGCGCATCGCCTGACTGGTAAAGCCCTTCCAGCGCGGTGTTGGACGCCGGGCTAATTTCATTAACAATCTTGAGCGTAAAACGTTCCGGTAAATTACTGATGATCAGTGCGCCCTCTTCTTCTTTCCAGGCTGTCCACGGCTCATCATTAATATGAATAGAGACTAGTTTAAGGGCTTCGCCGTCCAGACGAAGCGGAGCATCTGATGCACCATGACGGACAGCCTGGCTGATCGCGGTAACCACCGTCTTTTGCGCGTTCAGGTCAAAGGTCAAGTCAATATCAGTAATCTGGTAATCCGGCGCACGATAGTCGTGACGGTATTTGGCTTGTGGCTGTTGAGTCATAAATAACCTTTAGCATCTTTTATAGAGTCAGGTGTTCAGTCTATTCCTGTTGCATAAATCTCGCTACGCAGAATCTTCATCTTTTCAGGTACAAACGCTTTTATTGCTACATTTTTATAACATACAGTACGCAATGCCATCGACCATAAAGGTGGCATATGGTGTGATCGGGGTTCAATAAATTGCGAAACAAGGTATACTCCAGCAGTTCCTGAAGATGTTTATTGTACTAAACGCTCCCGTACGAGGACGCTACTGCGCACCTATGACACAATTCGCTTCTCCTGTTCTGCACTCGTTGCTGGATACAGATGCTTATAAGTTGCATATGCAGCAAGCCGTGTTTCATCACTATTATGATGTGCATGTCGCGGCGGAGTTTCGTTGCCGAGGTGACGATCTGCTGGGTATTTATGCCGATGCTATTCGTGAACAGGTTCAGGCGATGCAGCACCTGCGCCTGCAGGATGATGAATATCAATGGCTCTCTGCCCTGCCTTTTTTTAAGGCCGACTATCTCAACTGGCTGCGCGAGTTCCGCTTTAACCCGGAACAGGTCACCGTCACCAACGATAACGGTAAGCTGGATATTCGTTTAACCGGCCCGTGGCGTGAAGTCATCCTCTGGGAAGTTCCTCTGCTGGCGGTCATCAGTGAAATGGTACATCGCTATCGCTCACCGCAGGCCGACGTTGCGCAAGCCCTCGATACCCTGGAAAGCAAATTAGTCGACTTTTCGGCATTAACCGCCGATCTCGAGATGTCGCGCTTCCATCTGATGGATTTCGGCACTCGTCGCCGTTTTTCCCGCGAAGTACAAGAAACCATCGTTAAACGTTTGCAACAGGAACCCTGGTTCGTTGGCACCAGTAACTACGATCTGGCACGTCGGCTTTCCCTCACCCCGATGGGAACACAGGCGCATGAATGGTTCCAGGCGCATCAACAAATCAGCCCGGATCTTGCCAATAGTCAGCGCGCTGCACTTGCTGCGTGGCTGGAAGAATATCCTGACCAACTTGGCATTGCGTTAACCGACTGCATTACTATGGATGCCTTTCTGCGTGATTTCGGCGTGGAATTTGCCAGTCGTTACCAGGGGCTTCGCCATGATTCCGGCGACCCGGTAGAATGGGGCGAAAAAGCCATTGCACATTATGAGAAGCTGGGAATTGATCCGCAGAGCAAAACGCTGGTTTTCTCTGACAATCTGGATTTACGCAAAGCGGTCGAGCTTTATCGCCACTTCTCTTCCCGTGTGCAATTAAGTTTTGGTATCGGTACACGCCTGACCTGCGATATCCCCCAGGTCAAACCACTGAATATTGTGATTAAGCTGGTGGAGTGTAACGGTAAACCGGTGGCGAAACTTTCTGACAGCCCTGGCAAAACTATCTGCCATGACAAAGCGTTTGTCCGTGCGCTGCGTAAAGCGTTCGACCTTCCGCATATTAAAAAAGCCAGTTAATATCATCAGGGAGCCATAACGGCTCCCTTTTTTGCCTTTTATTCCGAAATCTTTTGTCCCATCTGCGAATTCTGCTTGTCTGATTGCAGATGCCAGGTAACATAGGTATCCCCCCATTGACGGGTGGACAAGTGTTTATTTTTTCCGACTATTAACAGAGAGAATATTATGAGCGTTGTGCCTGTAGCCGACGTACTCCAGGGCCGCGTAGCCGTTGACAGCGAAGTCACCGTGCGCGGATGGGTGCGTACCCGCCGAGATTCAAAAGCTGGCATCTCCTTCCTCGCCGTTTATGACGGTTCCTGCTTTGATCCTGTACAGGCTGTCATCAATAATTCTCTGCCCAATTACAATGAAGACGTCCTGCGTCTGACCACCGGTTGCTCGGTCATTGTGACGGGTAAAGTCGTGGCGTCGCCGGGCCAGGGGCAACAATTTGAAATTCAGGCCAGCAACGTTGAAGTTGCCGGCTGGGTTGAAGATCCAGATACTTACCCGATGGCAGCAAAGCGCCACAGCATTGAGTATCTGCGTGAAGTCGCTCACCTGCGTCCACGTACCAACCTGATTGGCGCTGTTGCGCGCGTTCGCCACACGCTGGCACAGGCGCTGCATCGCTTCTTTAACGAGCAGGGATTCTTCTGGGTTTCAACGCCACTGATTACCGCATCTGATACCGAAGGCGCTGGCGAAATGTTCCGCGTTTCAACGCTGGATCTGGAAAACCTGCCGCGTAACGATCAGGGCAAAGTGGATTTCGACAAAGACTTCTTCGGTAAAGAGTCTTTCCTGACCGTATCTGGTCAGTTGAACGGTGAAACCTACGCTTGCGCATTGTCCAAAATTTATACCTTCGGCCCGACTTTCCGTGCAGAAAACTCCAACACCAGCCGGCATCTGGCGGAATTCTGGATGCTGGAGCCGGAAGTTGCGTTTGCTAACCTGAACGATATCGCCGGTCTGGCTGAAGCCATGCTGAAATATGTCTTCAAAGCGGTTCTCGAAGAACGTGCAGACGACATGAAATTCTTCGCTGAACGCGTAGATAAAGATGCTGTCAGCCGTCTGGAACGCTTCATTGAAGCCGACTTTGCGCAGGTTGATTACACCGATGCGGTAACCATCCTCGAAAATTGCGGTAAGAAATTTGAAAACCCGGTTTACTGGGGCGTGGATCTCTCTTCCGAGCATGAGCGTTACCTGGCAGAAGAACACTTTAAAGCGCCGGTCGTGGTGAAAAACTATCCGAAAGATATTAAGGCGTTCTATATGCGTCTTAACGAAGACGGTAAAACCGTCGCGGCAATGGACGTTCTGGCACCGGGCATCGGTGAGATCATTGGTGGTTCACAGCGCGAAGAGCGTCTGGACGTACTGGACGAGCGTATGCTGGAGATGGGCCTGAACAAAGAAGATTACTGGTGGTATCGCGATCTGCGTCGCTACGGTACTGTTCCGCATTCCGGTTTCGGTCTTGGTTTTGAACGTCTGATCGCCTACGTGACTGGTGTGCAAAACGTGCGTGACGTGATTCCGTTCCCGCGTACTCCGCGTAACGCCAGCTTCTAATTTAGTTTTTCCGAGAGCCAGCGCCCGCTGGCTCTTTTCTATTCCCTTCTGTCAAGTTATCTGTTTGTTAAGTCAATCAATCTATTTGCAACCCTGTCACAACAACCTTCCTGTTACGGAATATTTCCACGTAATATTTATGAACAAAAAATAATCCGCATTCTTATTGCGGATTAGTTATTTCTTAGCTGATAGCACAATTTTTATACTTCTTATTAGCTTTCTGGACGTCTGAATCTGTGTTTTAGCGAAGCCACTGAGAGAAATTATCAGAGCGAAAATTTTCGTTTAGCTAAATTTAATATAAGTAAATCATATATATAGATCAAACTCTCTGCAAATATCATTAAAGTCTAATGGAAATATGACGGCGTTCACAAAGTTCCTTAAAATTTACCTTTAGTTACATATTTTTTCTTTTTGTAACTATATCTTTATATTTGTAGCACTTTCACGGTAGCGAAACGTTAGTTTGAATGGAAAGATGCCTGCAGATACATAAAGACACCAAACTTTCATCAATAGCTCCGTAAATATTTATTGACGAAACTTATTGACGGCAGTGGCAGGTGTCATAAAAAAAACCATGAGGGTAATAAATAATGATGAAGCGCAACATTCTGGCAGTGATCGTCCCTGCTCTGTTAGTAGCAGGTACTGCAAACGCTGCAGAAATCTATAACAAAGATGGCAACAAAGTAGATCTGTACGGTAAAGCTGTCGGTCTGCACTATTTTTCCAAGGGTAACGGTGAAAACAGTTACGGTGGCAATGGCGATATGACCTATGCCCGTCTTGGTTTTAAAGGGGAAACTCAAATCAATTCCGACCTGACCGGTTACGGTCAGTGGGAATACAACTTCCAGGGTAACAACTCTGAGGGTTCCGATGCCCAAAATGGCAATAAAACCCGTCTGGCGTTCGCTGGTCTGAAATTTGCTGATGCTGGCTCAATCGATTACGGTCGTAACTATGGTGTTGTTTATGATGCACTGGGTTACACCGATATGCTGCCAGAGTTTGGTGGTGACACTGCATACAGCGATGACTTCTTCGTTGGCCGTGTTGGCGGCGTTGCAACTTACCGTAACTCCAACTTCTTTGGTCTGGTTGACGGCCTGAATTTCGCTGTTCAGTACCTGGGTAAAAACGAACGTGACACCGCACGTCGTTCTAACGGCGACGGTGTTGGCGGCTCCATCAGCTACGAATTCGAAGGCTTTGGTATCGTTGGTGCTTATGGTGCTGCTGACCGCACCAACTTGCAGGAAGCTCAGCCTCTTGGCCAGGGTAAAAAAGCTGAACAGTGGGCTACTGGCCTGAAGTATGATGCAAACAACATCTACCTGGCGGCAAACTACGGTGAAACCCGTAACGCTACGCCGATCACTGGCGGCTTTGCCAACAAAACACAAGACGTTCTGTTAGTTGCACAATACCAGTTCGATTTCGGTCTGCGTCCGTCCATCGCTTACACCAAATCTAAAGCGAAAGACGTAGAAGGTATCGGTGATGTTGATCTGGTGAACTACTTTGAAGTGGGCGCAACCTACTACTTCAACAAAAACATGTCCACCTACGTTGACTACATCATCAACCAGATCGATTCTGACAACAAACTGGGCGTAGGTTCAGACGACACCGTTGCTGTGGGTATCGTTTACCAGTTTTAATAGCAGACCTCTTTGTTAAATGCCGAAAAAACAGGACTTTGGTCCTGTTTTTTTTATGCCTTCCAGAGCAATCTCACGTCTTGCAAAAACAGTCGGCGTTTTCATCAGTAATAGTTGGAATTTTGTAAATCTCCCGTTACCCTGATAGCGGACTTCCCTTCTGTAACCATAATGGAACCTCGTCATGTTTGAGAACATTACCGCCGCTCCTGCCGACCCAATTCTGGGTCTGGCCGATCTGTTTCGTGCCGATGAACGTCCCAGCAAAATTAACCTTGGGATTGGTGTCTATAAAGATGAGACGGGCAAAACCCCGGTGCTGACCAGCGTTAAAAAGGCTGAACAGTATCTGCTCGAAAATGAAACCACCAAAAACTACCTCGGCATTGACGGCATCCCTGAATTTGGTCGCTGCACTCAGGAACTGCTGTTTGGTAAAGGTAGCGCCCTGATCAATGACAAACGTGCTCGCACAGCACAGACTCCGGGTGGCACTGGCGCACTACGCGTGGCTGCCGATTTCCTGGCAAAAAATACCAGCGTTAAGCGTGTGTGGGTAAGCAACCCAAGCTGGCCGAACCATAAGAGCGTCTTTAACTCTGCAGGTCTGGAAGTTCGTGAATACGCTTATTATGATGCGGAAAATCACACCCTTGACTTCGATGCACTGATTAACAGCCTGAACGAAGCTCAGGCTGGCGACGTAGTGCTGTTCCATGGCTGTTGCCATAACCCAACCGGTATCGATCCTACACTGGAGCAATGGCAAACGCTGGCGCAGCTTTCCGTTGAGAAAGGCTGGTTACCGCTGTTTGACTTCGCTTACCAGGGTTTTGCTCGCGGTCTGGAAGAAGATGCTGAAGGTCTGCGCGTTTTCGCTGGTCTGCATAAAGAACTGATCGTCGCCAGTTCCTACTCTAAAAACTTTGGCCTGTACAACGAGCGCGTTGGCGCTTGTACTCTGGTTGCTGCTGACAGTGAAACCGTTGATCGCGCATTCAGCCAAATGAAAGCGGCGATTCGCGCTAACTACTCTAACCCACCAGCACACGGCGCTTCGGTTGTTGCCACCATCCTGAGCAACGATGCGTTACGTGCGATTTGGGAACAAGAGCTGACTGATATGCGCCAGCGTATTCAGCGTATGCGTCAGTTGTTCGTCAATACGCTGCAGGAAAAAGGCGCAAACCGCGACTTCAGTTTCATCATCAAACAGAACGGCATGTTCTCCTTTAGCGGCCTGACAAAAGAACAGGTACTGCGTCTGCGTGAAGAGTTTGGCGTGTATGCGGTGGCTTCCGGTCGTGTGAACGTAGCCGGGATGACGCCAGACAACATGGCTCCGCTGTGCGAAGCGATTGTGGCAGTGCTGTAAGAGTTAAAACCAATGAAGCCCGCTGAAAGCGGGCTGAGGTTGCTGACAAACGCAGCATTGCCTGATGCGCTACGCTTATCAGGCCTACGCGTCCCCTGCAATATTTTGAATTTGCACGATTTTGTAGGCCGGATAAGGCGCTCGCGCCGCATCCGGCATAAACAAAGCGCACTTTGCCAGAAATCCAGGCCCGCATTGAAAGCGGGCTTTTTTATACGCCTTTACCAGACGGGCATTTCGTCTTGCAGGAAGGGATTATGCAGGCGCTCATAACCAAGAGTGGATAATGGTCCGTGACCCGGAATAAATGTCACGTCATCGCCCAGTGGCAGCAGTTTATCTTTAATCGAAGAGATCAGTTGATTATGGTCACCACGAGGGAAGTCGCTACGCCCTACTCCGCCTTTGAAAATAACGTCGCCAGAAATGAGCAGTTTTGACTGATTATCAAAGAAGACCACATGACCCGGCGTATGCCCAGGGCAATGTAACACCTGTAAAGTCACATTCCCTATGCTGATAGTGTCGCCTTCGTTCAGCCAACGATCCGGCGTTAGTGGCTGACACTCCTCCAGACCGAACATACGGCTTTGCGCAGGCAAGCCTTGCAGCCAGAACTCATCTTCTTTTTCCGGCCCAAGAACCGGCACGCCGTAATGTTGCGCCAGTTCCGCCGCCGCGCCAACATGATCCAGGTGACCATGCGTCAGCAGGATCTGCATTAGCGTCAGGCCGCTGGCATCAACTTCCTGTTTGATTTTTTCCGCATCGCCGCCAGGATCAACCAGTGCAGCCAGGCGAGTTTGTTCACACCAGATCAATGAGCAGTTCTGGGAGAATGCAGTGACCGGAATAATACGATAATTCATACTGCCCCTGTTTTGTTAAGCGATTGTTACCAGTGCCGTGCTGGCCCGGTATCAATATGCACAAAGTTACTACGTGGGTAATATCCTACACCACCTGCACGCATAGATAACGCTGCTTTGCGAATATTGCTTAACGCGACACCTTCAATATGGAAATCCATCGCCTGGCCTTTGGTGTGATAGCTTTTCTTCGCTACCCCACGGCTGTGCGCGCGTAGTTCATTGTTGGTATCAATGGAGCGATAACCGGAAATGAGTTGCACCGGTTTGCGGGTGCCTAACAGCCCTTGCAGGCGATACAACTGGTCGAATAATCCTGGGTCGATGGACTTTATTTTGTTCGCGCGGAAATCGCGGAAAAAATGGTTTAGTTTTGCCAATTCTTCCTGAATATAGCCTCTGCCATCGAAAAACTCCGCTTTAATGGACTCTCCGGTATGGAGATTGTTGAGTGTCAAAATACGCGGACGTGGGGTAGAGAGTGTCGCAAACGCAGGGGTCGGCAAGATGGCGGCACCAAGTGCAACGCCACCAAGCGCCAGCAGTTTACGGCGATTAGCGTCGAATTTGTCCATGATAATCAAGTCTACAGGTCAATGTTATCGTTTATATGCACTTCTGGCGCACAAGAGGCACCTTAACCGCGCATAAAGCTAACGTCAAGATGACTCAATCCCAGCAGTGATGGGGGCTAGCGAGAATAGCCCCCAATTTTGCCAATTATTACGACAACTGATTTACCCGAACTACTTCATTTATCTGATTAATTGTTCCGCTTTCGATACAATTTGCGAGCTGGATCGCGCAGGCAGATCATAATTGTAAATATCTGTACGATATTGAGTACGACCATCTGCACCGACAAAAGCGGTCAGGTAGTAGAGATTAACCGGGATCGACTGACGGATATTGACGTAACGGGTATCTCCCTGCTTCAGGGCGTCGGAAATACGCTTGTCATTCCAGCCTGCATCCTGCAACAGCATATTTGCCAGATCAGATGCCTTATTCACCCGCACACACCCTGAGCTTAACGCGCGTGTATCACGCTTGAACAGATTGTGATTAGGCGTGTCATGTAAGTAGATAGCGTCTGAACTCGGCATATTAAATTTATACCGTCCTAGCGAATTTCGTGGGCCAGGAGCTTGCTGGAAGCGGAACGGTAAATTCGAGGCGGTAATCGTTGACCAGTCAACCTGCCACGGATCAATCGCTTCTTTGCTGTTCCAGCCGCGCATCACCGTATAGCCATGACTTTCCAGATAACCCGGATCGTTACGCACTTTCGGCAGAATATCTTTGCGTGCCAGCGTCGGCGGTACGTTCCACGGCGGATTCACCACCACATTGTTTAAAGCACTGCTCATCATCGGTGTTTTGCGGTCAGGACGGCCGACAATCACCCGCGAGTCCAGCACCTGATTACCGTTCTGGTAATAGACCAAAGAATAGGCGGGTATATTGACCATGATGCCAGTAGAAAGCTCCGCAGGCAGCAAGCGTAAACGCTGGATGTTGAGTGCCAGCACACCTGCACGCTGGGCTGGCGTTACATTTAACCAGTCCCGCGTTGCCGGACCAATAGCGCCATCGGCCCCCAATCCTTGCCATGCCTGAAAACGTTTAACGGCTTCCACCAGCTCATTATCGTAGGCAGCGCGTACGGCTGGCGCAGGTTTACTGCGAGCCGTAGTTTGCCTGTCCATCGGCTTAGTTTCTGCTGTTTCGACGGCAACGGCGGACGGACTCACGACTGCATCTGCGGGTGTTTCATCGCCAGGGAGCGCAATTTTCGGCCCGCCTTCGAGCATTCCCGTTCGCTGCAAAATCTCGCGCAGTGCTGGTACATCATTACTCCACTGGCCAGGACGCAGCGTTGCTTTACCGGTCAGTTGTGGCCACGGTTTCGTATCGCTGAGTAAGGTCAATAAAGATTCATGCATCGCGGCATATTGCGGATGCTGCGGAGCCAGTCCTGCAACAAACGTTGGCAACTGACCATTATTTAGCGCCACCTGCCATTGGTTAATGACCGAGAGCGGTGGTGTAGAGAGCGCATAAGGTTTACTGCTGTACAACCAGTGCGTACCTTTGACCGGAATGTTGGCAACGAAATGGAGATAGCCCAGCATTGCATCCGACAGCACTACGTCGCGTGCCAGACCGTTAACGCCAGGATCAGTCAGTAACTCTACCCATTTATTAAACTGCGGCTGAAAACCGGCAATCGCCACTTCCGCCAGTTGCTGCTGGAAGGCTTTTACCGCATCACGGTTTTCCCACATAGGCTGCATGTCACGTGCGGCATACAGCAGTTGAAGCTGGTTAAGATAAACCGGCTTATAACCTGCGGGTAATTGAGATTCGATTTGTGTGCGAGCGTTTTCCGCCGCACCCTCTGGTAGCGGCTGAAGTCCCGCCATAATTGCCGTAGCTTGCGCTTGCGGCAGTGCATCTCCCTGTTCGCTAACAGCCACCGGGCTGTCGCCAGGGATTACTTCAGGCTCATCAGCCTGCACACTGAACAGTGGAGCGAATGTTACGGCCAGACACAAACTTATTGCCGAAAGCCGACGACCACACATCATGTTAAGCAACATCCCTTGCCCCCTGTTTTTATCATACTTTGAATAGCCAGGCTGCTTTTCTCTACTTGCCTGTACAACGCCAATACTCACGAAAGTATGACGAGCAAGCCTGTTACTTATCAGGCTTACCTTCAGTATATAAACACCGATACGTTTTTACACAACCTAATGTAAAGAAGTTTAAAGAAAAGCGCGCCGTAATGCGGCATTTTTTTAGTGCAGAAACGGAGTTTTCTGAAAAAAGGCGACATCGCTGCCGCCTTAATCTTAACTTGCCTGGGAAGACGCTTCGTCAGCCCCTGGAAGCGTTTCTGGAAGCTGCGGCGCAAAGCCACGTAAACCAACCACATGAACGTGCTCGGTATTCTGGAATACCTTACGCACCAGTTTGTAGGTGGTGCCTTTCTCCGGGCTAATATTTTCTGGCGCCGCGATGATGAGCTGCATTTGCAAACGCTCACACAATTCAAACAGCGTGGCGATAGAACGAGCATCCAGTCGCGCTGCTTCATCGAGGAACAGCAGGCGGCAAGGAGAAATGTCTTTACCGCGCAGTCGGCGTGATTCATCTTCCCAGCTCTGTACCACCATCACCAGAATCGACATACCTGTACCAATTGCTTCACCGGTAGATAGTGCGCCCGATTCCGCACGCAACCAGCCATCGGAACCACGGTTAACCTCAACTTCCATCTCCAGGTAGTTGCGGTAATCCAGCAGTTCTTCACCAATGGTCTGCGGTGTGCGCTGGCCCATATCAATCTGCGGGTTAAGACGCTGATACAGTTTCGCCAGGGCTTCCGAGAAGGTCAGACGGTTGCTGTTAAATAGATCCTGATGTTGTTCATGCTGTTCAGAAAGGACATCCAGCAGCATGGCGTGAGTTTCACGCACGTTCACGTTCAGACGCACGCTGTTCACCTGACCGAACGAAACGTTCTGCAATCCCTGGTTGAGCATACGGATGCGGTTCTGCTCGCGCTGAATGGTTTTACGAATGATGTTTGCCACGCTGCGGGAACTGATCGCCAGTTTCTGTTCGCGGGAAGTTAACTCTTCGGTCAGACGGCTAAGTTCGATTTCCATCTGCTCGATAGCTTCAACCGGATCATCGGTACGAATAATATCCTGACGAATACGTTCACGCAGATGCTGGTAAACCGCCACGAAGAACTGAATTTTACGTTCCGGACGTTTTGGATCTTCCGACATACGCAGCACGTCGCGTAGATGTTCGTTATCCGCTACCGCCAGACGCAGCGCACCTAACGCCTTATCCGACATGGAACGCAAATCATCAGCGGAGAGATAAGCCAGCTCGCGACGGTGCAAGCGACGCTCAACACCGTTATCTTTCACCATGCGCATGACTGCACACCAGCCCGCTTTGGCGGTCACCACCTGCTCGCGCATCTCAAAGTAATCACGTTCCAGCTTGCGCAGTTTGCGGGTCAGGTTGTCCATCTCCGCTTCGCAGAAGGTAAGTGCTTTTTCCAGTTGGTTGCGACGAGAACGGTTATTGCTCAGTTGCGCATGTAGTTCGTCACGGCGAATGCGCGCCCGTTCTTCTGCCCCGCTATCGGCACGCACACCGATATCCTGCAATTCGCGTTGCAGATCGTTAAGCAGCTCTTTTTTGGTGTCGTAAGAACTTTTCAGCGAGGCCAGTACCTGGTTGTACTGGCTCAACTGCGCTGCATGACCACGCAACGCTTCACGAGCGCGGGTACGTTCCGCCTCTGCCTGCTCCAGACGTTCACGCAGTTTTTCGTTGAGATCGCTGTTACCGCTGAGCATTTCTGCCGAGTCGGAGTAGCTAAAGTGCGCACGACGCTGCACAACTTCAGTCAGGGCAAATGCCTGCTGACGGGCATCGCGCTGCATCCGCTGGGAGTACGCGTAATCTTCTTTTAACTGTTCGAATTGTTCAGGGTCGCTCTGCAATACTGAAACCATCGGCTCCAGTTTCGCCAGTTGATTACCGAACTGCTGAACAAAACGCGCGGCTTCCTGGGCTTCATCCAGACGTTCGCGGATTTCATCGACGCGATCTGCCAGGCTGTCATCAGCCAGCAGGTTGAGACGCGGCAGAATGCGGTTCAGCGCGGTAACGCCCTCTTTCGCCTGCTCAAACTGAATACGTTGCTGCTGGTTATCATTTTCATGATTACTCAACGCCCGCTCCAGTTCGACGCGACGGCTGTTCAGTTGGCGGATTTCGGCTTCCGGATCGGACTCAAACGCCACCGCCAGATGGCTGCCGATAAAGCGGCTAAATGCCTGATGCAAACGCTGGGTTTTCTGTACATCAAAGGAGAGCGTAGCAAAACGTTCAGAGAGCACTTCACGCTCAGCATGAAGGCTTTCAATGCGGCTTTCGCGCGCCGCACGACCAAACAGAGGAACTTCCGGGAAGCGTGAGTAACGCCACTGACGGTCGGCAATTTTCACCACCACCGCTTTTTCCAGCTCATCAACGCTGAACACGCTGTCATCGAACGACTGCGGATCACCTTCGATCAGATAGAGATCTTCCGGGCAATCGGTTAAACCTTCCAGTTGTTCGGCAATCTGCGACAGATCCGGCACGACGATCGCGTGACGAGACGGGCCATATAGCGCAGAGAAGTACGGCGCATCTTCAAGGCTAACGTCGTCATAAATTTCTGACAGCAGCACGCCACCAAAACGTTCTGCCAGCGCATTCAGGCGCTGATCTTCAGAGCCGCCCGGCTGGCTTAAACGCTCAATCTCTTCGTCAACGGCGTTTTTGCGTGCCCCCACTTCGTCACGTTCAACAATCGCTTCGCGCTCACGCTCCAGCAACTGTTGCATGTATTCAGTGACGTCCTGGCTGGAAGTGAACTCTTCACCGCACTGCTCACTCAACTGATTGAGGCTGTTTTGCGCCGCCAGCCAAACCGGCGCACGCTGCATCAGACTCTGAATGCGTGATTGTAGTTGTTCCTGTTCCTGACGCAGCGCCATGCGCTCTTCACGGGCGTTAGACACGCTGTCAGACAGAGAAGCAATGCGCGCTTCCAGTTCCTGATGCAGGGCTTCCAGTTCGTCGATATCGAAATTCTTGCCCTGACGTTTGCAGAATTCTGCCAGCAGGCGTTCGGCTTCTTGCTGCTCGCGCAGACGCTGTTCCAGTTCGCTTAAGCGCATCCGCAGCGGCTGAACCTGTTCTGCCAGGTGGCGCTGATCGACCCCTTCGCGCAGCAGTTCGCGGGCGACCTCCCACGCTTCGTTACGCGCCAGCGGACCGTTGATTGCTACTACCAATTGATAAGCCTGCTCAAACTGGCTGTGCGCGGTTTGCGCCATGCTCATTTTCTGCTCAAGAGAGAGCATTTTTTCGGTCGCTTCCAGCTCTTTCGCCTGGAAGGTTTCCAGCCATTCGGCGGCGCTGTCGGCGGTTAAGTCCGGCAGATGACACAATTCTTTGGCACGATTAAGCGCAGCAATCGCCTGGTTGTACTGGATCGCGCGCGTTTGCTGGACGTCCAGCGCCTGCTGGTAGTCAGCAAGCTGGCTTTTCAGCTCATCCACTTCCAGTTCGGCGGCTTCCGCACGCGCTTCGTTCTCTTCCTGGCGCTCGATGGCTTCTGCCACCACTTCGTTTTGCTCTTCCAGACGGATCTGCAGCTCATCGAGATCCGCTTCGTAACGTTCGATCTTTTCCTGCTGACGCAGTGCAGTCTGCACCAGGTTCAGGTGATCGCTGGCCGCCTGATAATCCGCTTCCAGATCGCCTTCGGCACCGTTGTGCTCTGCCAGCTCACGCGCCATATCGACGTGTTTGTACTGCTCCGCCGCCAGTTGCTGACGCGAAGTGTGTAGCTCACGACGAAACTCCAGAGCTTTGTCGAGATGGACACGGCGCTCGTTGGCGTGACGCATGTAGTCCGCCGCCACGTAGTTGGTGGCTTCGCTAATCAGATGCTTGAACAAGTCACGGTCAGACTGAGTGACACGAATCGCTTCCAGCGTCATGCGGTTTTCACGCAGCGCCGCTTCCATGTCCTGGAACGCTTTACGCACACCGCTGTTTTCTGGCAGCAGGTAATCGCGCAGAGAACGGGTAATGGCGCTGGAAATACCGCCGTACAGCGAGGCTTCGATCAGACGATAGAATTTACTACGATCAGAAGCAGAACGCAGACGACGCGCGATGATGCCCAGATCGAACATCAGCGAATGGTAATCGGTGATGGAGTTGAACTGCTTAAACTGCACGCCTTCCATCGCTTCGAGTTTGTCTTTCAGCTCGTTAAGCGGCAGCACGCGCGCCTGACGTTCGTTCAGGGTTTCGGTCACCAGTTGCGTCGGCTGCACCGACATCGGCAGCCCCTGAATGGCAAACGGTTTGATATCAACTTTACGATCGCGCCCGGCAACCTGTTGTAGACGCACACCAACCACCACGCGCTGGTGGCGCGAGTTGATGGTGTCAAGCATCGAATAACAGACACCCGCTTTTAGCTTACCGTGCAGGCCTTTATCTCGCGAACCGCTGGTAGCCCCGGCTTCCGTGGTGTTACGAAAGTGCAACAAGGTCAGGTCGGGGATAAGCGCCGTAACGAACGCCGCCATGGTGGTTGATTTACCCGCACCATTACCGCCGGAAAGCGTCGTGACCAGCTCATCAAGGTCAAAGGTACGGGCAAAAAAGCCATTCCAGTTAATCAGCGTCAGTGAGCGAAATTTACCGCGTTCAATCATTATTCTTCCTCTCCGCTATCTGGCTGATTCTCTTCAGTTTCGTCGTTGAGTTGCAGGTGGTTTTCCAGCGACATAGCTTCACCATCGCGAATCAGGCGACGCTGGGCTTCGCGCGGATCGTCGCCCGCACGGACATCCGCACCGAAACGGAACACCGATTCAGTAATGCGGAACTTGCTGCTGTCGTGCCCCATAAACCACACCATGCCTAAGCGGCGCAGACGGTTGAGCGAAGAGCGTACTTTTTCCTGCAACTTCTGGCGATCCACGTCCGAACCGGTAGAACGGTTGTTTACCAGTTTCAGCAGTTTCGCTTCATCAGCCAGGGTGAGCAGTTCATCATACAGTTCCTGCTGAGTAAAAATCCCCTCGTTCGCCAGCCGTTCCGGGCTGAGATAGAGATAACAGAGGATTTTCCCGACCATCATGTCCAGTTCCGACAATACGGAGCGCGGGATAATAGTGGTAGAACGTGGGCGCAAATAGAAAAAACCTTCCGGCGCGCGAATAAGCTCCACGTTATAACGTGCGTAAAACTCTTCCAGATATTCCTGAAAATCCATCAGGAATGCATGATTATCCAGTTCGTCGAGGCCAATATGACGGCCTGAACGTAAGGCGCTATCCAGCGCCGGAAATAACGGATTCGCCAGCGCCTGCGCCAGCTTAACCGGCATCACTTGTTCAATATTTGTCGATGACATGCGCCTGTACCTTGGCTCCGTAATCATTAATCGGCTGCCATTTCGCAGGCAGTCCGGTGAAATCTGCTTGCGCTACGCCGAGGCGTACCGCCTGATCAATAACAATACGCGCAACGTCAAAGTGACGCGCACGTGGATACTGCGCCAGATATTCGCGTACCACCAGACCAAGATCCAGCGGTACTTGTCTGGTTTTGTACACGGCGAGCTGTTCTTCGATGATCGCCGCCAGTTGTTCGCGGATCTCGTTGAACTCTTCGTACTCTAAATCTGGCGGAAGCTCCCCGGTCACTTCTTCGTCGCGCAGCGCCATCTCTTCGTCACGCATATCCAACAGACGATCGGCATTAGCGTAAGTCAGCGCCCACGGTTCATCAAAATAGGTTTGTACCGACTGACGTAACCGCTGAGCAAAGACGCGGTTTTTATCCATATCGATAGCAGTACGGATAAATTTGTGTACGTGGCGATCGTAGCCAATCCACAAGTCGATAGATTGCTGTCCCCAGCTGATAATACGATCGAGCTTACTTTGCAGATCGAACACCAGACTATCGACAAAATGCAGATCGTCATGCGTCATGGTCGCATCCTGGATGCGCAACAGGTTAGCCTGCAATTTGTCACCTGCCGCTTCCAGCGTATCCTGCAATTCACGCAGCGTACCGGAGGTTTCTGAAAGCAACAATTCGCAGCTGGAGATCGCCGCGCGCCAGTCTTTATTCAGCAACTGAGCGATGTCATCTTTCACCTGCTGCTGCTGCTCATCCATCAGACGTTGCGTTAGATCGATGCTGTCGAAAATTTCTGCTACCGAATATTTCAGCGGAGCATAGACATTGCGGTGCCAGTGAAACTCATCGCCGCCCTCTTCTGCCGCGTCCGCCGCACGCTTCAGTTCGCCTGCAACGATCGACAACTGCATAGAAAGACGTAGCGTAGAAAACTCACGCTGACGGATGTAGTAGTCAGTAATGCCGATGCCGAGCGGCGTCAGACGATATATAGCATTCCCTTCCGCCTGCTCACTGGTAAAGCGGTTCAGCAGACGTTGACGCACCATGTCGTTGATCGCGTTGTTGGCGCGCACGCCGATGGTTTCGCTGGTTTGCTCAAACGCATCACTCACATGGCGGAATGCATCCACCAGCTCGCCTTCACTCATCTCACCATCCAGACGCTCGCCATTCAGCGTGGCAACCGCCAGCAGAAAAGAGAGTCGGTCTACCGGCAGCGAGATGGAGAAGTCATTTTTTCTGGCCCAGGCAACCAGTTCGGGGACTGTCTGGGAAAATTCACTCATACTTTATCCTTGCTCTGCGGTTTGCGCGCGGTGACATGAATATAACGCCCCAGGCTGATATATGGTTCCTGACGGCAATAACGCGTTTCTAATTCAAGTAATGCTTCGTAGCAGTCGCGCTGCTGGTGCTTTTCACGCAGATAATCATGAAACACGCGAACGCCGGTTTTACCCATAATTTGCCAGCCAGCTTCTTCCAGCCACTGATATACCTGCGCCGGGTCGCGTGGATAGTCTGGCGAAAGCGTCCGTTTTTTCTTTTTCGGCATTCCCGCCTGCACGTAATCAAAATTCCCTGCGACCATGTTATGCATCAGCAAGCCATGCGCATTGTAGAACATTAATGACAACACGCCGCCTGGGCGCAACACTGACCACAACGTTTGCAATACGCTGCGGGGATCAGCCACCCATTCCAGCACCGCATGGAACAATATCAGATCAACGGGCGTTTCCAAATGCGAAGCAACGTCCTGAGCGGCGCAATGTATAAATTGCATGTTGTCGCTCACACCTTTAGCGTCTGCCGCCTGCTTTGCGCGGTCGATCATCTGGGCGGAGAGATCGCATAAAATGACCTGATGCCCTCGTTCGGCCATTTTGATCGCGGTCTGTCCTTCTCCACCACCGGCATCCAGCACACGCAGTTTTTGCGGTTCCATATCCACCAGCACACGATCGAGATCCTGCCACAGAATAGCCTGTCGAAGCTGTCCTTTGGTGGTGCCGTAAATGTTACGGGAAAACTTTTCCGCAATGTCATCAAAATTGCGATCCTGCATTGCTTTCTCCACCGGTTGGCTAAGACGTTTTCTGATAAAGGCGCTATTTTGTCACAGCCACGGCGAGAATGAACCCGTCTGGTGTAATATCACTGTCGATCCCTCGCTATATGGTTAAAAAAGGAACCAGAAAGGATGCTTTTTACACTGAAAAAAGTGATTGGCGGTATGCTGCTGCCGCTTCCGCTAATGTTGTTGATTATCGGTGTGGGTCTGGTGCTACTGTGGTTTAGCCGTTTTCAAAAAACTGGAAAGATATTTATTAGCGCAGGATGGTTGGCGCTTTTGTTATTAAGTTTGCAACCAGTAGCCGACCGCCTGCTGCGTCCCATCGAAAGCACTTATCCGACATGGAATAATGCACAAAAAGTGGACTATATCGTGGTGCTCGGAGGTGGTTATACCTGGAACCCGCAGTGGGCACCAAGTTCAAATTTAATCAATAATAGTTTGCCGCGCCTGAATGAAGGTATTCGTTTATGGCGCGAGAATCCGGGATCAAAACTGATCTTCACGGGAGGCGTAGCAAAAACCAATACGGTGAGTACAGCGGAAGTAGGTGCCAGAGTGGCGCAATCGCTGGGCGTGCCGCGTGAACAAATTATTACGCTGGATTTGCCAAAAGATACCGAAGAAGAAGCAGCCGCAGTGAAACAGGCCATTGGTGACGCCCCTTTCCTGCTGGTGACATCTGCGTCTCATTTGCCGCGCGCGATGATCTTTTTCCAGCAGGAAGGCCTGAATCCGCTGCCAGCCCCGGCGAATCAGCTGGCAATCGACTCGCCGCTTAATCCGTGGGAACGGGCAATTCCCTCTCCGGTCTGGTTGATGCATAGCGACCGTGTAGGCTATGAAACGCTTGGTCGCATCTGGCAGTGGCTGAAAGGTTCGTCAGGCGAGCCAGGGAAGGAGTGATTTTGATGCCAGATCGAAGTTGCGCCGACTAAACCGTCCGGTATTGACCAGTTGCGCAACTTCATCCCATAACACATACAGCCAACGCCGCCAGATGAAAGACTCCGCCACTGGCGCGCGTTGCAGGTAACTCCAGAGTAAATCTTCTGCCAGAGTGTTATCCATCAACCGGAACAGCTCATACTCACGTGGCGCCCAAAGCATGAGGCCCGGCCCTACCATCGCCAGTAATTGATCGCTATGAGAATCTTTCAACATGCTGCGCAAACAGAAATTGCCATGAATCAGCACACAATTGTCGTTAAAGCCTTCAAATAAGGCCGGAAGACATTCGCGAGTGCGGAACAGGATACGCTTATCCTGCATCGTTAGTCCGGTGTTATGGAACTGATTGAGCGTGGTCCATAGCACTTCAACATGTTGCCGATACCAAGAGGGCCAGAAATTTTCCTGAGTGTTGTCGACTGCGCCGACGCAACCTCGACTGTCCTGTCGATGCCAGGCCAGCAGAGCTTCAACAATTTGCTCTTTCAGATGCTCCCAGCGTTCCGGTGTACGCGCGGGAGCTTCTACAGAAACACCACGCATCCGCTCCAGTAACAGGACATCGGGGCCAGGATGTTCTTCATGTGTCATCACGCCATAGATGGTTGGCATACGAACAGTCCCGCTGCGCGCCAGCATGGTGGTCTTCCATGCCAACTGGCGGGCTTGGCCTGGCGTACTAAAGCTTCTCGCCATTAACGGCATTGGGTTTCCCTGGCTGTCATACAAAGCCCACAACGCCGTATCCGCTTTTTCATTGACGCACTCAATACGACTGAGTTTTTCGCCCAGTAAATGGCTTAATTCGGCACGCAGCTGTTCCATTCAGATTACCCTCATAAAAGCTACTGCCTTCATAATGAGCGCCAATGTAAAAGATGTCACCTGAATGAGATCAATTGTTGAAAAGAAAAATGAGGAAAATCGTAACGGTACGACACTCCCCCCAAAATCAGGTGGAGTGTCGTGAAATCAGCTTAGAGCATTTCAGCGCGAACGCGCTCGAGATCTTCAGGGGTATCCACTCCTGTACCAGGAACTTCCTGGGCAACAGCAACGTGGATTTTTTCGCCGTACCACAGTACGCGAAGCTGCTCTAACATTTCGATGTGTTCTAACGGACTTGGCTGCCAGGTGACGTAACGACGGATAAAGCCTGCACGGTAGCCATAAATACCAAGATGACGCAGGAAGTTATCACCAACGGTTTCCAGACCTTTTGCAAAACGGTCACGATCCCACGGAATGGTGGCTCGTGAGAAGTAAAGCGCATAACCTTCAGCGTCAAGCACTACTTTAACCGCATTCGGATTAAAGGCTTCTTCCGCACTGTGGATAGGTACAGCCAGAGTAGCCATGCCTACTTCACGCTGGGCGAGATTATCAGCAACCTGACGAATGATTGTCGCAGGGATCATTGGCTCATCGCCCTGCACATTAACAATCACCGTGTCGTCGCTGAACGCGCATTTTTCGACAACTTCCGCCAGGCGTTCGGTGCCTGACTGATGATCGGCGCGCGTCATGCACACTTCCCCTCCTGCCGCTTCAACAGCGCGGGCAACATCTTGATGATCGGTTGCGACAATGATGCGATCGGCTCCTGATTCGCGGGCGCGTTCAAGAACATGAACGATCATCGGCTTACCGTTAATATCGACCAACGGTTTACCAGGCAGACGCGTAGAAGCGTAGCGTGCAGGAATAATCACCACAAAACTCATGATTTACTCTCATCAGCAGTCAGCACGCGGGCTTCCGTTTCCAACAGCACAGGGATGCCATCGCGCAGCGGGAAAGCCAGGTTATCCAGTTTGCAAATCAGTTCTTGTTTTTCCTGGTTATACCAAAGTTTGCCGTTGCAAACCGGGCAGGCAACGATTTCAAGCAGACGATGATCCATAGTTCCTCCAGATGGATCGGGTTATGAATGCATAAATCTTATCATAATCATTTATGCCCAGGGGGCTATTTCCCAGCCTGTGCGGCAATCACTAAAGAGACCGTGTGGGCAGCGCCCTAATGTCACTCGCGTTGCCTGCTGCCAGCCAGCAAAATCGGTAATCGCCTGGCGTAATCCTTTTTGAAGAGAAGCAGTCAGTTTGATGCCATCCTGTAACCAAAGGGCGATAACTTCAAGGACGCCCGTCTGGCGATGCATTTTAGCATCCATTCGCCCGACTAATTGTCCACGATGCAGTAACGGCAGAACGAAATAGCCATACTGGCGTTTCGGTGCCGGCGTGTAGCATTCCAGCCGGTAGCTAAAATCAAAAAGCTGCTCTGCGCGTTTGCGATCCCAGACGACAGGGTCAAAGGGTGACAGTACAGTGCTATGCGTCGCGGTGAGTTTCCCCGCGAGAGCTGTTTCGAGAAGAGGCAACAAATCAATATGCAGCCAGAGTTGTCCTAACCTCTCCACATTTACGGGGATAATTTTCTGCTGTTCAGCACGCACATCACGCCAGGCAGCCAGCGCCGGGCGTTTAAGGCGATAGTAATCCGCCAGCCACTGTTCGCGGAATATTCCCAGGCTACGCGCACTGTTATCCAGCATAGTGATTTCTGCTTCTGTTTGCGAAACGAGGTCACACTTATCATCCCAGTGCGGCATGACACGATGGGTTAAATCATAAACGCGCTGGAAATTACGCCGTTCAATCACCATCACCTTTCCAGCAGTAAACAGCCCTTCCAGATGGCGTTTATGCGGCTTCCACTCCCACCAACCGCTTGCCCCTTTGCGGGGATGAGCAAAATCGGCTGAACGTACGGGTCCGTTATCCTGAATGTACTGAAGTAACTGTTCAATTTCTTCCGCATGTTCCCGCATCCAAGCGTCTTGATATTTCCAGCCCATTTTTTCTGGCGCCAGCATCCGGTGGCGAATGAGATGAAAATCACTACGCGGCATAAAGCAGGCTTCATGCGCCCAGTATTCCATTAATTCGCCATGCGCCAGCGACTCGTCCAGCCACTGCGGAGGATAATTACCCAGACGACTAAAAAGCACCAAATAAGGGCTGCGAGCAACGATATTGATAGTGTCGATTTGCAGCAAGGACATGCGGGAGATAGCTGCCAGAACATCTTGCGGCAACGCGCGACGACGAGATTTTTTTAACAGACCTTGCGCAGCGAGATGAAGATTACGTGCATCAGCAAGAGAGATATACGGCAGCGTCATTCATGGCTCCATCAATTGAACGCTGCTGCTGCGAATTAGTTGCCAGAAGCCAGCGAGGAAAGTTGCGCGAGCAGTTTCTCTGGCTCAGCGCCCGAAAACTGTGCGTCAACGGGCAAATACCACCAATTTTCTTCTGCAAAGCCCCGGCATTTCACCGCATCTTTTTCAGTCATAACCAGTGTTTGCCCGGCACTTAACAATGCGCTGACATCTGCATGATTCAAAGACTGATGATCGGACAACGGCACACATTTTTCCGGTTGCACACCACACATCTTCAGCGTGGCAAAAAAGCGCGGCGGATGACCAATCCCCGCCATTGCCACCACATGTTCAAGCTGAGCAACGTCACAACGCGTACCGGTACGTAAATTCACCGCCTGACCCGGCAGCAGATGCATGGGGATTTCACCGCTGCGGGGGACACCGCCGTTGACGATTACCGCATCAACCGACTTTAAGCGCCCCGCTCGCTCACGCATTGGCCCCGCCGGCAACCACCAGCCATTGCCAAAGCGACGCACACCATCAATAACGACGATTTCCACATCACGCGCCAGACGATAATGCTGTAAACCGTCGTCGGTTACGATGAGCTGCACATCAGGATGTTGCGCCAGAATGGCTTTTACCGCATCAGAACGCACGGGAGAAACTGCAACAGGCGCGCCAGTACGCTGATAAATCAGCACCGGTTCATCACCCGCCTGTGCTGTGGTGGTCTCTGCCGACAATAACATCGGATACGACTCGGCCTTACCGCCATAGCCCCGGGATACAACACCAACACGAATACCACGTTTTTGCAGTTGTTCTACCAGCCAGACAACGACCGGGGTTTTCCCGTTGCCACCTGCGGTGAGATTACCGACCACCACAACTGGCACCGGGGCACGCCATGCGCGCTTCAGTTTTAGTTTATAGCAAAGACGGATAGCGCCACTCACCAGACCATACAACCAGGAGAGTGGCAGCAACAGCCGCCACAAAGGAGATTCACCAGACCAGATTTTTTCGATCATTGACCAAATTGCATTTTGTGAAGTTGCGCGTAGACACCACGGTGCTCAAGCAAATCGTTATGCGTGCCGCGTTCCACAATGACACCATCCTCAACGACCACAATTTCGTCTGCCTTTTCAATGGTAGACAAACGGTGAGCAATCACCAGTGAGGTACGGTTTTTCTGTAGCTCGTCAAGCGCCGCCTGAATCGCACGTTCGGATTCTGTATCCAGCGCCGAGGTGGCTTCATCAAGGATCAGAATCGGGCTGTCACGCAACAAAGCTCGAGCGATAGCGATACGCTGGCGCTGACCGCCAGAGAGCAACACGCCGTTTTCACCAATCACCGTATCAAGACCGTTATCCATCTTATTGATAAAGTCCATGGCATAAGCCATACGCGCCGCTTCTTCAATTTGCTCACGGCTGTACTGGTCTGTACGTGCGTAAGCAATGTTGTTGGCAACCGTATCGTTAAACAAATGGACATTCTGCGATACCAGTGCAACCTGGTTACGCAATGACGCCAGGGTATACTCGCGCAGATCGTGACCATCCATCAGGATTTCGCCTTCATCAATATCGTAGAAACGCGTGATCAAGCTGGCGATTGTTGATTTACCTGAACCAGAACGTCCGACCAGAGCGACCGTTTTCCCTGCCGGAATTTTTAGGTTGATGTTACGCAGAGCGGGAACTTCACGCCCCGGATAGGTAAAAGTGACATTGCGAAATTCGACGTCGCCGATTGCTCGTTCAATCTCGCGTTTACCTTCGTCTTTCTCCTGTTCACTATCCAGAATGGTAAACAGCGTCTGACAGGCCGCCATACCACGCTGGAATTGGGCGTTAACGTTGGTCAGCGATTTCAGCGGACGCATCAGTGCAATCATCGAAGAGAAGACAACGGTAATCGTACCTGCTGTCAGGCTATCCATTACACTTGGGAAGCTCGCTGCATACAGAACAAACGCCAGCGCCAAAGAGGCAATCAGCTGAATGATTGGGTCAGAGATAGAAGAGGCTGATACCATCTTCATTCCCTGCAAACGCATCTTGTTGCTGACCTTATCAAAACGCTTCGTTTCCACTTCCTGGCCGCCAAAAATCAGCACCTCTTTGTGGCCTTTCAGCATCTGTTCTGCACTGGTGGTCACCTGCCCCATGGTGTTCTGCATGTTTTTACTGATGCTGCGAAAACGCTTCGATACGATACGAATCGCAATCGAGACGATCGGCGCCAGCACAATCAAAATGATCGACAACTGCCAGCTGTAATAGAACATCATGGCGAACAGACCGATAATGGAAGCACCTTCACGCACCACCGTAATCAGCGCGCCGGAAGACGACGAAGCAACCTGTTCAGAATCGTAAGTAATACGTGAAAGCAGAGTCCCGGTTGACTGTTTGTCAAAAAATGACACCGGCATTCCCATCATGTGACCAAACAGGCGGCGACGCATAGTCATTACCACTTTTCCTGATACCCAGGAGATGCAGTAACTGGAAATATAACTGGTGATACCACGTAAAATCATCAGCCCAATAACCACCAGCGGCATCCACATCAGCACGGAGCGATCGGTTTTACCAAAGCCATCATCGAGAAGTGGCTTAAGGAGCGATAACATGAAGGTATCGCTGGCTGCGTTGAGAATTAACGCTATGCCCGCCACGATCAGACCCGCTTTAAAAGGCGCAATGGTTGGCCACAGTCGGCGGAATGTCTGCCACGTAGAGAGATCTTTGTCGTTATGCATTCAAAAAACCAGCATTTGTTGAAATAGCCGCATATTCTACCCGTTATCCACTGGCACGCCAAACCACTGATGATACCAACGAGGTAAAATTTGCTCTCTTAGGCTGCGTACCTGCCAGCCTTGCGCTGAAAAATCGACGGTTATTTGCCCCTGATGCGGGGTGTCAACCCATTGATATCCCTGAAGTTGATAGCGTCTTTTAACTTTACTGGAGGGTAGTCGCCATGCGTTATAGCGCGATGCCGATGCCAGTGCCACTTTTCCATTCACACGCTGAATTAATGGCAATGATGATGAGGTATTACTGCCATGATGGGGCACCTGAAGTAATGTTGCCTGCACGTGTTGCCAGTAACGACTTAGCATTTTTTGTTCAGCGAATGCTTCAATATCACCGGTTAAAAGAATGCTATACGTTCCGTCATCAATCTTAACCACACAGGAATGGTTATTTCCTTTATCGTTGCTACCTTGTAAAGGCCAGTGTGCGCTAAAACGTAATCCTTGCCACTGCCACGCTTCACCACGCATACAGGGCTGATGATGTTCCCAGTTTAAAGGACTTCTGACCCATAACGTCGGCCAGACACGTAATATCGAGTCCAGCCCTCCCCGATGATCCAGATGCTCATGACTCAGAATGACGCCTTC
This sequence comes from Escherichia sp. MOD1-EC6819, assembly GCF_002965765.1. NCBI lineage: Bacteria > Pseudomonadati > Pseudomonadota > Gammaproteobacteria > Enterobacterales > Enterobacteriaceae > Escherichia > Escherichia sp. MOD1-EC6819. Next base: position 247,689 of record NZ_PTRG01000009.1, read on the forward strand.
CGGTTCAAGGTTATGCCAGCGTAGCCAGGGGACAATCAGTTGTTGCCCGCTGTCACCTTCTGGCCAGGCGAGCCCCGTATCATAGAGAATCGCTTTGCCGTTTCGCGCAATTACCATTGCCAGCCCTTGCCCGACATCAAGCATATACACCTGCCACTCGTCAGACCGTGGTTTTTGCCACAATGGACAACACATCATTATGCCTCCAGCCACGCACAGCGCAGGCAACGTTCGCCATGCGTTTAGTCGCCATCCTACCAGTAATAACCAGGGAAAAAATGATATCCATTGCCAACGTTCAGCAATGTTGACCCATCCTTCCGGCAAGCTCTTTAACAACCAGAAAAGTAAAGCCAAAGATCTGTCGACCAGAAACCATAATCCTTGTTCCACGATTAATGGTCCGCTTAAATGCACTATCATCGCGGCGAGAATCAACGGAACCGTGATAAATGTCACTAAGGGAATAGCGAACAGATTTGCTATAAACGAGGTCAGGCTAATGCCATGAAATATGACTATTTGCACTGGCATGAGCAGAAGCGTTATTCCCAGTTGCAGATGGATGAAGGAAACAATAGCGCGCAATACTGGCGGCAGCGACCAGACCGGACAGGGAAACCACTGATACCAAAAAATCAGCGCCGCCACCGCTGCAGCAGAGAGCCACAAACTTTGCGAAAGGATGGCAACAGGATCCATTAGTAATATTGCCGCAAGGCAGCATAACCAGACATCCCAGCCACGCCATTGTCGCCCACTTAACTTAAGCATTCCCCACGTTGCAAGCGCCACGATAGTACGCAGTGCCGGAGGTTGCATACCAGTCAACCAGGCATAAAAAGCGGCACAGCAAATTCCGCCAATTAATGGCATCTGCCAGTGGATCCAATGACCAGGGAGGAAAATTTGCCCAACGCGAATGAGCCCGGCTGCCAGCAACGCCGCAAAAGCGATGTGCAATCCCGATATAGCCATTAAATGCGCTGTACCAGTATTGCGCATAATATCTTTGATTTCTTTAGGCACAGATAACCGTTCACCCATACCTAAGCCAAGAATCACCGCTTTCCACAGATAAGGTTGCAGGGTCGTTTGCAAAGAGGCCAGATATTGCGCCCGCAGACTACACCCCGGTTCAATGATTCTTGCCTGAAGAAAACGCCCGGTTAGAGTCTGGTGCTGGGCAATAGCATAACGCTGGCTGTCAAAGCCGCCATCATTAAGCTGACCGTGAACCGCACGAACTCTGAGTTTCATTGACCATTGTTGTCCGGCACAAACCGCTTGTGGCAGATACTCGCCATACAGCACGATGCCTGGCGCAGGGAAAAGACGTCGACCTTGTAGATGGGTAATTTGAGCGTAATGAGTGGTCATGCCGTCAGTAGCAGTAATTTCGACAATTGCATCCTGCGTCGCGCCAGTTAAGGTTTCTCCTGCCCACAAAATTTGCTTTGCCGCCAATACGCCCCAAAGGAAAAACAGCAATGTTAGCGTGAAATAACGAACGGCTTTTACAGGAATAAATGCCAGTACGCAGGCAAAGACAGTCAGACACGCAAGGGGTAATGTTCCAGGCAATTGCGGCAAAATCAGCAGCGGAAAAATTCCGCAAATAATGCATACACCGACTGTCGTTATTTTCATGCACCCCTCCCTGTTTTTGGAAAGTGTGCAACTTTGTTGAACGGTTGTCTGGCGGGAGTTTTGCGTTCCCCGAGACGGGTTCAGAAGAATTTAACGGAAAGGTGAAAACTACACAAAACTCTGCGAGGCAGCTTCCAGTTCCAGATTACAGAAATGAAAAAAGCACCCGACAGGTGCTTTTCTCGCGTTCAAGTTTGAGTGAAAACTTAACCGTAAATATTGGCGCGATCGCGCAGTTCTTTTCCTGGTTTAAAGTGAGGAACGTATTTTCCTTCCAGTTCTACTTTATCGCCAGTCTTCGGATTACGTCCGGTACGTGGTGCGCGGTAGTGCAAAGAGAAACTGCCGAAACCGCGGATTTCAATACGCTCGCCCTGCGCAAGAGTCGAGGCCATATGCTCCAGCATCTCTTTTACTGCATCTTCAACCGTCTTAGCGGGAATGTGCGATTGCTGGTTGGCAAGTCTTTCTATCAATTCTGACTTGGTCATGATTCCTCCGGTTCCTTAAAGGCAAATTAAGCGGCTGCTGTTGCTGCATTGATTAAGGGCGGCCGTAGCCGCCCTTAGTGCTTGATTACAGGACGAAACCTGCAATCTGTCAAGTAAACTCAACAAACTTCGGAATAAAAATCCCGAAGAGTCAGAGAATTACTCGCCTTTAGCTGCTTTGAAAGCTTCAGCCATTGCGTTGTTGGAGAAGTTTGCATCTTCCTGTTTGTTAACAGTTGCGATTGCATCTTTCTCGTCAGCTTCGTCTTTCGCACGAACAGACAGGCTGATTGCGCGGTTTTTACGATCAACGCCGGTGAATTTAGCTTCAACTTCGTCGCCAACGCTCAGAACCAGGGTAGCGTCTTCAACGCGGTCACGGGATGCTTCAGAAGCACGCAGGTAACCTTCAACGCCGTCAGCCAGTTCTACGGTTGCGCCTTTAGCGTCAACTGCAGTTACTTTACCAGTTACGATAGCGCCTTTCTTGTTCAGAGCAACCCAGTTGTTGAACGGATCTTCTGCGAGCTGTTTAACGCCCAGGGAGATACGTTCACGTTCTGCGTCAACTTGCAGAACAACTGCAGCGATTTCGTCGCCTTTTTTGTATTCACGAACTGCTTCTTCGCCTGCAACGTTCCAGGAGATGTCAGACAGGTGAACCAGGCCGTCGATGCCGCCGTCCAGGCCGATGAAGATACCGAAGTCAGTGATAGACTTGATTTTACCTTCAACACGGTCGCCCTTGTTGTGGGTTTCCGCGAACTGCTGCCACGGGTTAGCTTTGCACTGTTTCAGACCCAGGGAGATACGACGACGTTCTTCGTCGATATCCAGAACCATAACTTCCACTACATCGCCAACGTTAACAACTTTGGACGGGTGGATGTTTTTGTTGGTCCAATCCATTTCGGAAACGTGTACCAGGCCTTCAACGCCTTCTTCGATTTCAACGAAGCAGCCGTAGTCGGTCAGGTTGGTCACGCGACCAGTCAGTTTAGTACCTTCCGGATAACGTTTAGCGATAGCTACCCACGGATCTTCGCCCAGCTGTTTCAGGCCCAGGGATACACGGGTACGTTCGCGGTCGAACTTCAGCACTTTAACAGTGATTTCGTCGCCCACGTTGACGATTTCGCTCGGATGCTTAACGCGTTTCCAGGCCATGTCAGTGATGTGCAGCAGGCCGTCAACGCCGCCCAGATCAACGAATGCACCGTAGTCAGTGAGGTTCTTAACGATACCTTTAACTTCCATGCCTTCCTGCAGGTTTTCCAGCAGCTGATCGCGCTCTGCGCTGTTTTCGGATTCGATAACGGCACGACGAGAAACAACAACGTTGTTGCGCTTCTGATCCAGCTTGATTACTTTGAATTCAAGCTCTTTGCCTTCCAGGTGCAGAGTGTCACGCACCGGACGAACATCTACCAGAGAACCAGGCAGGAACGCACGAATACCGTTCAGCTCAACAGTGAAGCCGCCCTTAACTTTGCCGTTGATAACACCGGTAACAGTTTCAGCATCTTCGTAAGCTTTTTCCAGCGTGATCCAGGCTTCGTGACGTTTAGCTTTCTCACGGGACAGCAGAGTTTCACCGAAGCCGTCTTCTACTGCGTCCAGAGCAACGTCAACTTCGTCACCTACCTGGATTTCCAGCTCGCCCTGGGCGTTTTTGAACTGCTCAGCCGGGATGGCAGACTCAGATTTCAGACCAGCGTCAACCAGTACTACGTCTTTGTCGATAGCAACAACAACGCCACGAACGATAGAACCCGGGCGGGTTTCGATTTCTTTTAAGGACTCTTCAAAGAGTTGAGCAAAAGATTCAGTCATGTTTAATCTTCAGGTTTATATTTAACGTCCACCTGGCTCCGTGCCGGATGGGGTTGTTTAACATACCCGCTGTCATTCCATTGCAACGGGGGTACTGCAAATTCGGTCGCTTATGCGAGAGCCAATTTTTGGCGCGCGTAGTGTAACGCTTTTTCAATTACTTGCTCAATGCTTAAGGTGGTGGAATCCAACACTAAAGCATCGGCTGCCGGAACCAGTGGCGCTACCGCTCGGTTACGATCGCGGTCATCGCGTTCTTTGATCTCGGCCAAAAGGCGTTCAAAGTTAACACTAAAGCCCTTCTCCTGCAACTGTAGCATTCGGCGATGCGCACGTTCTTCCGAAGAGGCGTCAAGGAATATTTTCACTGGCGCATCAGGGAATACCACTGTTCCCATGTCGCGGCCATCGGCAATCAGGCCCGGCAATTCGCGAAACGCACGTTGGCGACGCAATAATGCTTCACGAACGCGTGGGAATGCCGCGACTTGTGAAGCGGCATTCGCCACTTCCTGAGTACGAATTTCACCGCTGACATCTTCCCCTTCGAGGATCACTTCCAGATTGCCATTGGTTGACACAAAACGTACATCCAGGTGGGATGCCAGCGGCACCAGAGCGTCTTCTGACGCCACATCAACATGGTGATGTAATGCCGCCAGCGCCAGTACGCGATAAATTGCACCCGAGTCCAGCAGATGCCATTGCAACGCTTCCGCCATAGCCTTACACAAGGTGCCTTTCCCTGCACCGCTTGGGCCATCAATGGTAATAACCGGGGCAATTGCCGTCATCTTTATCTCCTTAAAACAGGCGTACCGTTAACATAACCGCGCGCATTATACGCGTCGGCGCCACAAATCGTTAACGTTGTGTGCAAAAACCAGTTTTGTCTGTATTCAGATGGGGATTTATTGCGCAATTATAGCGGGCTGGCAGAAGACCAGCCCGAAAGATGACAATGATTTACTTACCAGAGGCGATACGATCACGGATGTGTTGCGCACGCTCTGTTGATGGTGGGTGAGAGTCAAACATGGACTGGGTACGACCGCCATCCAGGCTGGCCAGTTTTTCAAAGCTACCGACCAGTCCCTGGGTGCTGATGCCACGTTTCTTCAGCAGATCAAAGGAGAAATCATCTGCTTCAGACTCTTTATCGCGGGAGTATTTAGCATTGATAGCGCCTTCTGCGATATCACCTAATTGTGAACGGGAAAGCTGGGAAGCAACACCGCTGGTGGCGGAAATCGCATCACGTGCGGCAACAATCGCATAAGAGGCTTTCATTTCAGCCAGCGAGTGTCCCAATGCGACGTGGCCCAGTTCATGGCCCAGAACCCCTTCAATTTCGTTGTCGTTCATCATGTCCATCAGGCCACTGTAGACACGAACACAGCCGTTCGCCATCGCCCATGCGTTGACGTCGCTGGTCATATAAACCTTATAGTTGACCGGCGTGCCGTTAATATTGTTACCCAATGCTTTAGCGATTTTTGCCAGACGTTTACCGTACTTGCTGGATTTACTTGCGACTTGATTGCCGCTGTCCATTTCGGCACAGCCCTGATTGGCAATCGCTTTTGCATCGGCATCGCTTAACGTTACAGCTTTATAGGCATTTAAACCGGAGCTGATGGCCAGATCGGTATTAATACCATGCGTATTCTGACACCCCGTCAGCAATGCTGCAGAGGTCGCAATCGCCAGCAGTAATTTAGTATTCTTCATGTGAATCATCCGTTGATTAATCATATATAAATATTATGTATCAACAACTTACATTGACAGTTAACGCTACCATCAATAAAAATGGTTCACAATGTCCGAAAAAAAACGCCGACAATGTGTCGACGTTTTGATAAAGAAAGATTTGGCTATTTATTGCCCATCGTTTATTCAGGCAGCCTGGCTAATCCGCGCCAGTTGCTCGAAATAATCCGGAAATGTTTTGGCCGTACATTTTGGGTCAAGAATTGTCACCGGCGTATCTGACAAGGCCACCAGCGAGAAACACATCGCCATCCGGTGATCGTTATAAGTGGCTATCTCGGCAAAGTTCAGTTTTTCCGGCGGCGTAATGCGAATGAAATCATGTCCCTCTTCTACTTCCGCACCGACTTTACGCAACTCTGTTGCCATCGCAAACAGGCGATCCGTCTCTTTTACGCGCCAGTTATAAATATTGCGCAGCGTGGTGGTGCCTTTCGCAAAAAGCGCCGTTGTAGCAATGGTCATCGCCGCATCGGGAATATGGTTCATATCCATATCGATGGCGTTCAGTTCACCATGCGTGCAGGAAATATAATCATCGCCCCAGCAAATGGTCGCGCCCATTTTTTCCAGCACATCAGCAAAGCGAATATCACCCTGCATACTGTTGCGTCCAATGCCGGTCACTTTTACAGTGCCGCCTTTGATTGCTGCTGCTGCCAGGAAGTAAGAAGCTGAAGATGCATCGCCTTCGACCAAATAAGTACCCGGAGACTGATAAGACTGCCCGCCTTTTACGACAAATTGTTGATAGTGCTGATTTTCAATTTCAACACCAAACGTCTTCATCAGGTTGAGCGTGATGTCGATATAAGGTTTAGAAACCAGATCACCTTTAATACGAATCACCGTATCTTCCGACGCAAGCGGCGCGGTCATTAACAGTGCGGTGAGGAACTGGCTGGAAACGGAGCCATCGACTTCTACGTTGCCCCCCACAAACCCCCCCTGTAAACGCAGCGGTGGGTAATTCTTTTGTTCCAGGTAAGTAATTTTCGCCCCGCCCTGGAGCAGCGCATCCACCAGATGACCAATCGGGCGCTCTTTCATGCGAGTCTCACCCGTCAGGACAATATCATTGCTTCCCAGACAAAGTGCCGCCGCCAGCGGACGCATCGCTGTTCCCGCATTACCCAGGAACAACTCCAGCGCATTTTCCACATGTAATGGACCGCCGTTACCGATGATTTCGCAGCGCGTACGATCGGCAGAAAGCGTATAGCTCACTCCCAATGCCTGCAACGCATTCAGCATATGACGAACATCATCGCTATCCAGCAGATTGGTTAATACTGTTTTGCCGTGTGCTAATGCCGCCAGCAATAAAGCGCGGTTAGAAACGCTCTTGGAACCAGGCAGATTAATAGTGCCATCGACACGGGCGATGGGGTGTAACGTCAGGGATTCCATGAACTCAACTCTCTACAACCGAAATAAAAACCCCACAGTCTGGCTGTGGGGATTAAGCAAATTTTAGACATTAGCCGTGACGACGTTCGAACTCAACCATGAAATCTGTCAAAGCTTTAACGCCTTCCAGCGGCATCGCGTTATAAATAGAAGCGCGCATTCCGCCGACTACACGGTGACCTTTCAGAGCATGAAGACCAGCGGCAAAAGACTCTTCGAGGAACAGCTTGTCAAGCGCACTATCTGCTAACTGGAACGGCACATTCATCCGCGAACGGTTAGCTTTCGCCACATCATTACGGTAGAAATCGCTGTTATCAATCACGCCATACAGCAGTTCTGCTTTTTGCTGATTGATATTATCCATTGCAGCCACGCCACCGTTCGCTTTTAGCCATTTGAAGACCAGGCCAGATAAATACCAGGCAAATGTTGGCGGCGTATTAAACATGGAGTCGTTATCGTTGAGGATGGAATAATCCAGAATCGACGGGCAGGCGATATTTGCTTTACCCAGCAAATCTTCGCGAACAATAACGATCGTCAGGCCAGCCGGGCCGATATTTTTCTGCGCGCCAGCGTAAATCACGCCATAACGGCTGACATCAATCGGGCGGGAAAGAATCGTTGAAGAAAAGTCGGCAGCGACCACCACATCTTTGCCGAAGTCTGGCGTTTCGTCGATGGCGATACCGTCGATGGTTTCATTCGGGCAGTAATGCATATAAGCAGCATTATCTGAGAGTTGCCATTCACGCATTGGCTTAACCGCGCGCAGGCCATCAACAGTCACTTTGGCGTCAAACACATTTGGCGTGCAGTATTTTTTCGCTTCTTTGATGGCGCTTGCCGCCCAGTAGCCGGCATCAACATAATCTGCGGTGGTTTTATCACCAAGAATATTCAGAGGTACAGCAGCAAACTGACCGCGACCGCCGCCGTGACAGAATAATACTTTGTAATTGGAGGGGACGTTAAGAAGATCGCGAAAATCCTTCTCGGCTTCCTCTGCAACCTGAATGAACTCTTTGCCACGGTGGCTCACTTCCATCACCGACGTGCCAAGACCGTTCCAGTCGCACAGTTCCTGTTGAGCCTGTTTAAGCACCTCTGCCGGTAGCATTGCCGGACCAGAACTAAAATTGAAGATTTGAGCCATTTCCCCTCACCACGTTGCGTTGCTATTAACCCCGGTCAATCGATTGCGACCGCAGGTAATACGTTATTCCTGTGGCTATCGGTTTTATCATTCAGTGACACGCATCGCAATGGGTAAAACCGTTGAGAGCAAAAATGCGGTACGCGTCACACAATAGAAAATCTCGGATTATTGGAAAAAAACCGATATTTTTGCTGTCAGGTCACTCGTTTTGCCCGACTTGCCTTCGTCCATTCTGGATTTGCACAGCGCGGACATAATTGTTTTTCACCCGCCTTCATGTGAATGATTTCACTGCAACGGATGCAGGCATAGTCCGCCGACTCCGGCACCACTTTATAACGCTGGGTACAATCACTGGGTAAAATAAGTAACCCCGGCTTCACCTTGTCATCTTCAAAGAAATAGACGCTGATTTCACCGTTGGTTTCAAGAATAGCCAGGCGTACCTGTCCCAGTTGTTCTACACCACGCAGTCGCAGCTCCATAAAAAACTCAAATTCCGTCATGTTGGAGTTATTGAGTTTCGACCAGGCCAGTTCGCCATCTTCAATAATGACAACCGGCTTGCCCTCCAGCAGATCTTCCAGTTTCTCACTGTGCGCCATCAGCCACATCACAAGGCGGTATAACAACGCCAGGGTAATGAAGACGATAAGCACCGGGATCATCGGCACATCGTCGTAAAACGCCACATCCCCTGCTGCCGACCCCAGTGTCAGAATGATTAACACTTCAAACAGCGACATTTGCCGCACTCCACGCCTACCTGTCATTTTAAGAAACAGAAAGACCAGTACAAAGGTATAGAGACTGCGTAGAGCGACTTCGCCAAGAAAATCCAGCGGCACTTTATCGAATGCCATACGGTGGAGATCGAACGCCTTCATTTTTATGCTCTTATCGTAATTTATCCGCTAAAAGCATAGTCAACAGTTCACCGGCGTGGCGGCGGTGATAGCGCCTTTGAGATAAAACCCGTATTATTGCGCGCTTTCCGTACGACTAAAGTGATTTTCATGACACAAACATTTATCCCCGGCAAAGATGCCGCCCTGGAAGATTCCATCGCTCGCTTCCAGCAAAAACTCTCCGACCTCGGTTTTCAGATTGAAGAAGCTTCCTGGCTGAATCCGGTGCCTAACGTCTGGTCTGTACATATTCGCGACAAAGAGTGCGCGCTGTGTTTTACCAACGGTAAAGGCGCAACCAAAAAAGCGGCGCTGGCTTCTGCTCTGGGTGAATATTTCGAGCGTCTCTCAACCAACTACTTTTTTGCTGATTTCTGGCTGGGCGAAACTATCGCCAACGGTTCGTTCGTCCATTATCCCAACGAAAAATGGTTTCCACTAACCGAAAACGATGATGTGCCGGAAGGCCTGCTTGATGACCGTCTGCGCGCATTTTACGACCCGGAAAATGAATTGACCGGCAGTATGCTGATTGATCTGCAATCCGGTAATGACGATCGCGGTATATGTGGCCTGCCGTTTACGCGCCAGTCTGACAATCAGACCGTCTATATTCCGATGAATATTATCGGTAACCTGTACGTTTCCAATGGTATGTCCGCTGGCAATACCCGCAACGAGGCGCGCGTTCAGGGGTTGTCCGAAGTTTTCGAACGCTACGTGAAAAACCGCATTATTGCTGAAAGCATCAGCTTGCCGGAGATCCCGGCAGAGGTGCTTGCACGTTATCCGGCTGTAGTTGAAGCGATCGAAACACTGGAAGCGGAAGGTTTCCCAATCTTTGCTTATGACGGCTCGCTTGGCGGTCAGTATCCAGTGATCTGCGTCGTACTGTTCAACCCGACCAATGGCACTTGTTTTGCCTCCTTCGGCGCGCATCCTGATTTTGGCGTTGCACTGGAACGTACCGTGACCGAGCTGCTGCAGGGTCGTGGCCTGAAAGATCTGGATGTGTTTACTCCGCCGACCTTCGATGATGAAGAAGTCGCCGAACATACTAACCTCGAAACGCACTTTATCGATTCCAGCGGTTTGATCTCCTGGGATCTTTTCAAACAAGATGCCGATTATCCGTTTGTGGACTGGAATTTCTCTGGCACCACTGAAGAAGAGTTCGCCACGCTGATGGCTATCTTCAACAAAGAGGATAAAGAAGTTTATATTGCCGATTACGAGCATCTGGGCGTTTATGCTTGCCGCATTATCGTACCTGGTATGTCCGATATTTATCCGGCAGAAGATCTGTGGCTGGCAAATAACAGTATGGGCAGCCATTTACGTGAAACGATTCTTTCGCTACCAGGCAGCGAGTGGGAAAAAGAAGATTACCTGAACCTCATCGAGCAACTGGATGAAGAAGGTTTTGATGACTTTACCCGCGTGCGTGAGCTGTTAGGTCTGGCGACCGGGTCAGATAACGGTTGGTATACCCTGCGTATCGGTGAATTAAAAGCAATGCTGGCACTGGCTGGCGGCGATCTGGAACAAGCTCTGGTCTGGACTGAATGGACGATGGAATTTAACTCATCGGTGTTCAGTCCGGAACGCGCCAACTATTATCGATGCCTGCAAACATTGTTATTGCTGGCGCAGGAAGAAGATCGCCAGCCGCTGCAATATCTGAATGCCTTCGTTCGTATGTACGGCGCAGACGCGGTAGAAGCAGCCAGTGCGGCAATGAGTGGCGAAGCGGCGTTTTATGGCCTGCAACCGGTAGATAGCGATCTGCACGCGTTTGCGGCGCATCAGTCGCTGTTAAAAGCCTACGAAAAGCTGCAGCGTGCCAAAGCGGCATTCTGGGCAAAATAAAATCAAATAGCCTACGCAATGTAGGCTTAATGATTCGGCTGAGTTATATTACGGGGCGTTTTTTTAATGCCCCGCTTTACATATATTTGCATTAATAAAATAATTGTAATTATAAAGTTAAATATCGGTAATTTGTATTTAGTAAATACGATCGATATTGTTACTTTATTTGTCTGATGCTCCCTTTTAATTAACTGTTTTAGCGGAGGATGTGGAAAAAATTCAACTCATTTGTTAATTTTTAAAATTTATTTTTATTTGGATAATCAAATATTTACTCCGTATTTGCATAAAAACCATGCGAGTTACGGGCCTATAAGCCAGGCGAGATATGATCTATATCAATTTCTCATCTATAATGCTTTGTTAGTATCTCGTCGCCGACTTAATAAAGAGAGAGTTAGTGTGAAAGCTGACAACCCTTTTGATCTTTTACTTCCTGCAGCAATGGCCAAAGTGGCCGAAGAGGCAGGTGTCTATAAAGCAACGAAACATCCGCTTAAGACTTTCTATCTGGCGATTACCGCCGGTGTTTTCATCTCAATCGCATTCGTCTTCTATATCACAGCAACTACTGGCACAGGCACAATGCCCTTTGGCATGGCTAAACTGGTTGGCGGCATTTGCTTCTCTCTGGGGCTGATTCTTTGTGTTGTCTGCGGAGCCGATCTCTTTACTTCTACAGTGTTGATTGTTGTTGCCAAGGCGAGTGGGCGCATCACCTGGGGTCAGTTAGCGAAAAACTGGCTGAACGTCTATTTTGGCAACCTGGTCGGCGCGTTGTTATTTGTGCTTTTAATGTGGCTTTCCGGCGAGTATATGACCGCAAATGGTCAATGGGGACTAAACGTCCTACAAACCGCCGACCACAAAGTACACCATACTTTTATTGAGGCTGTCTGCCTCGGTATCCTGGCTAACCTGATGGTATGCCTGGCAGTATGGATGAGCTATTCTGGCCGCAGCCTGATGGACAAAGCGTTTATCATGGTGCTGCCGGTCGCGATGTTTGTTGCCAGCGGTTTTGAGCACAGTATCGCAAACATGTTTATGATCCCGATGGGTATTGTAATCCGCGACTTCGCATCTCCGGAATTCTGGACCGCTGTCGGTTCTGCACCGGAAAATTTTTCTCACCTGACCGTGATGAACTTCATCACTGATAACCTGATTCCGGTTACGATCGGTAATATTATCGGCGGTGGTTTGTTGGTTGGGTTGACATACTGGGTCATTTACCTGCGTGAAAACGACAACCATTAATGGTTGTCGAAGTACGCAGTAAATAAAAAATCCACTTAAGAAGGTAGGTGTTACATGTCCGAGCTTAATGAAAAGTTAGCCACAGCCTGGGAAGGTTTTACCAAAGGTGACTGGCAGAATGAAGTAAACGTCCGTGACTTCATTCAGAAAAACTACACTCCGTACGAGGGTGACGAGTCCTTCCTGGCTGGCGCTACTGAAGCGACCACCACCCTGTGGGACAAAGTAATGGAAGGCGTTAAACTGGAAAACCGCACTCACGCGCCAGTTGACTTTGACACCGCTGTTGCTTCCACCATCACTTCTCACGACGCTGGCTACATCAACAAGCAGCTTGAGAAAATCGTTGGTCTGCAGACTGAAGCTCCGCTGAAACGTGCTCTTATCCCGTTCGGTGGTATCAAAATGATCGAAGGTTCCTGCAAAGCGTACAACCGCGAACTGGATCCGATGATCAAAAAAATCTTCACTGAATACCGTAAAACTCACAACCAGGGCGTGTTCGACGTTTACACTCCGGACATCCTGCGTTGCCGTAAATCCGGTGTTCTGACCGGCCTGCCAGATGCTTATGGCCGTGGTCGTATCATCGGTGACTACCGTCGCGTTGCGCTGTACGGTATCGACTACCTGATGAAAGACAAACTGGCACAGTTCACCTCTCTGCAGGCTGATCTGGAAAACGGCGTAAACCTGGAACAGACCATCCGTCTGCGCGAAGAAATCGCTGAACAGCACCGCGCTCTGGGTCAGATGAAAGAAATGGCTGCTAAATACGGCTACGACATCTCTGGTCCGGCTACCAACGCTCAGGAAGCTATCCAGTGGACTTACTTCGGCTACCTGGCTGCTGTTAAGTCTCAGAACGGTGCTGCAATGTCCTTCGGTCGTACTTCCACCTTCCTGGATGTGTACATCGAACGCGACCTGAAAGCTGGCAAGATCACCGAACAAGAAGCGCAGGAAATGGTTGACCACCTGGTCATGAAACTGCGTATGGTTCGCTTCCTGCGTACTCCGGAGTACGATGAACTGTTCTCTGGCGACCCGATCTGGGCAACCGAATCTATCGGTGGTATGGGCCTCGACGGTCGTACCCTGGTTACCAAAAACAGCTTCCGTTTCCTGAACACCCTGTACACCATGGGTCCGTCTCCGGAACCGAACATGACCATTCTGTGGTCTGAAAAACTGCCGCTGAACTTCAAGAAATTCGCCGCTAAAGTGTCCATCGACACCTCTTCTCTGCAGTATGAGAACGATGACCTGATGCGTCCGGACTTCAACAACGATGACTACGCTATCGCTTGCTGCGTAAGCCCGATGATCGTTGGTAAACAAATGCAGTTCTTCGGTGCGCGTGCAAACCTGGCGAAAACCATGCTGTACGCAATCAACGGCGGCGTTGACGAAAAACTGAAAATGCAGGTTGGTCCGAAATCTGAACCGATCAAAGGCGACGTCCTGAACTACGATGAAGTGATGGAGCGCATGGATCACTTCATGGACTGGCTGGCTAAACAGTACATCACTGCACTGAATATCATCCACTACATGCACGACAAGTACAGCTACGAAGCCTCTCTGATGGCGCTGCACGACCGTGACGTTATCCGCACCATGGCGTGTGGTATCGCTGGTCTGTCCGTTGCTGCTGACTCCCTGTCTGCAATCAAATATGCGAAAGTTAAACCGATTCGTGACGAAGACGGTCTGGCTATCGACTTCGAAATCGAAGGCGAATACCCGCAGTTTGGTAACAACGATCCGCGTGTAGATGACCTGGCTGTTGATCTGGTAGAACGTTTCATGAAGAAAATTCAGAAACTGCACACCTACCGTGACGCTATCCCGACTCAGTCTGTTCTGACCATCACTTCTAACGTTGTGTATGGTAAGAAAACGGGTAACACCCCAGACGGTCGTCGTGCTGGCGCGCCGTTCGGACCGGGTGCTAACCCGATGCACGGTCGTGACCAGAAAGGTGCTGTAGCGTCTCTGACTTCCGTTGCTAAACTGCCGTTCGCCTACGCTAAAGATGGTATCTCCTACACCTTCTCTATCGTTCCGAACGCACTGGGTAAAGACGACGAAGTTCGTAAGACCAACCTGGCAGGTCTGATGGATGGTTACTTCCACCACGAAGCATCCATCGAAGGTGGTCAGCACCTGAACGTTAACGTGATGAACCGTGAAATGCTGCTCGACGCGATGGAAAACCCGGAAAAATATCCGCAGCTGACCATCCGTGTATCTGGCTACGCAGTACGTTTCAACTCGCTGACTAAAGAACAGCAGCAGGACGTTATTACTCGTACCTTCACTCAGTCTATGTAATTAGATTTGACTGAAATCGTACAGTAAAAAGCGTACAATAAAGGCTCCACGAAAGTGGGGCCTTTTTTAGCAAGAGAGCCTTTTTTGTCAGCTATCTATACTTTAAGGTAACTGCCAAAACAGACTCGACGTAGCCTTCGAGCTGCGCACCAACACGGCCTCAGATGGGCCACATCTGGAGAAACACCGCAATGTCAGTTATTGGTCGCATTCACTCCTTTGAATCCTGTGGAACCGTAGACGGTCCAGGTATTCGCTTTATCACCTTTTTCCAGGGCTGCCTGATGCGCTGCCTGTATTGTCATAACCGCGACACCTGGGACACGCATGGCGGTAAAGAAGTTACCGTTGAAGATTTAATGAAGGAAGTGGTGACCTATCGCCACTTTATGAACGCTTCCGGCGGCGGCGTTACCGCATCCGGTGGTGAAGCAATCCTGCAAGCCGAGTTCGTTCGCGACTGGTTCCGCGCCTGCAAAAAAGAAGGCATTCATACCTGTCTCGACACTAACGGTTTTGTTCGTCGTTACGATCCAGTAATTGATGAACTGCTGGAAGTGACCGACCTGGTAATGCTTGATCTCAAACAGATGAACGACGAAATCCACCAGAATCTGGTGGGCGTTTCCAACCATCGTACACTCGAGTTTGCTAAATATCTGGCGAACAAAAATGTGAAAGTCTGGATACGTTATGTCGTAGTACCTGGCTGGTCTGACGATGACGATTCAGCTCATCGCCTCGGTGAATTTACTCGCGATATGGGTAACGTCGAAAAAATCGAGCTCCTCCCCTACCATGAGTTAGGCAAACATAAGTGGGTGGCGATGGGCGAAGAGTACAAACTCGACGGTGTGAAACCACCGAAAAAAGAAACCATGGAGCGCGTAAAAGGGATTCTTGAGCAATATGGTCATAAGGTGATGTTCTAAAACATCATATTTCGACCTGGGTCCCTTCCTTTAGTAGTAATGAGTAAATCAGCGTTGAGAACATGCTCGACGCTGATTTACTAGACTTAATTTCCGAGATTTAACCTTCTGATTCTACCTCGTTACCAGTCGGCGTAAGGTATCAGCGGCTGCGGCGGTAAATCCATGTCGCCCTGCCATCCGGCGGCGGAATACCGCACGTAGAGCAGGAAATGGCTTGGCGCATAATCTTTCGCCTGCTGGATATCG